>JAYTWB010000178.1:0-2632 GCA_043743655.1 Cyanobacteriota bacterium
GAGAGTTTGAGCGCGTATCTGTTCACATTCTGCTTGCAGCTCACGGCGGATTTGACTTGCCTCCTCTTCTGCTTGACGAATGATTAGCGATTCTTCGAGTAGCTGACTTGCTCGCAGCTCGGCAGATTTAATTAAATCCTCAACATATTGCTGAGCCTCGGCAACTAAATCTTGTTTATAAAGCAATATCTCTTCGGCCTTAGCGATCGACTCAGGTACTGACAACCTCACGCGGTCAATCTGCTGACAGAGTTTTTCTTCATCAATGACAGTATGTCCCATCACCCGCAGACCACTTTCTAGCACCATTTCTTCAAGCTGGTCTAGTTCTTTGTGCAAGCTCATGTAGTAATCTGCTCGGGACACTTGGGCGATTGAAGGTGCGATCGCACCATTGTAGTTGCCATTGTTAGATTTGGTACTAGCTGTTGAGTTTTCTGTCAGCATCGGATTTGTGTAGGGGAATTACAATGCTTAGGCATTCTAGACTTAGCTAGAAATATTAACGATATTATATCGCAATTGCCTCTAAAAGATAGAGAGGACACGAAGTGTCCTCTCTATCTTTTAAGCAGAAATTTGTGACAATACAGCGCGAGCAGCAGCCAGAGTGACCTCAATATCCGCCTCAGTGTGAGCAAGTGAGGTAAAACCAGCCTCAAACTGCGAAGGAGCAAGATAAACACCATGCTCTAACATTCCCCGATGGAATTTGGCGAATTTTTGGGTGTCGCTAGTTTTAGCATCGTCATAGTTATAGACCTGCTGACTCGTAAAAAACATGCCAAACATTGCGCCAACGAGATTACCTGTGGCAGCATGCCCTGTTTCATGGGCGATCGCCAACATGCCATCGGCAAGCTTCTTAGTGATTTGCTCAAGATATTCATACGAACCAGCCCGCTTGAGGATTTCCAGAGTTTTAATTCCTGCGGTCATCGCCAGAGGATTACCTGATAATGTCCCAGCTTGATACATCGGACCCGCAGGAGCCACCATCGACATGATGTCTTTACGCCCACCATAAGCTCCCACTGGCAAGCCACCACCGATGACTTTACCCATAGTCGTCAAGTCTGGAGTAACCCCAAAACGAGCTTGTGCGCCGCCATAAGCAAGGCGAAATCCTGTCATCACTTCATCAAATACTAGCAAAGCACCGTTCGCACGACAGACATCTTGCAAACCTTGCAAAAAGCCTGCATTAGGAGCGATACAACCAGCATTACCAACCACTGGTTCAAGGATGATCCCAGAAATCTGATCAGGATGTTCAGCAAATAATGCTTTAACAGCTTCAAGATCGTTATATGGAGCATTTAGAGTGTCTGCTGTTGTAGATTTAGGCACTCCAGGCGAGTCAGGCAAGCCGAGTGTAGCCACGCCCGAACCAGCTTTAACCAAAAACATATCGGCGTGACCGTGATAGCAACCCTCAAACTTAATAATTTTGTCACGACCTGTAAAAGCTCTCATCAAGCGCAATACTGACATACAAGCTTCAGTGCCAGAGTTGACAAAGCGAACCATTTCTACGCTAGGCACAGCTTCGATCACCATTTCAGCGAGTTGGTTTTCAAGAACGCAGGGCGCGCCAAAGCTTGTACCTTTTTCGAGAGCTTTATGTAATGCTTCGATTACTTCTGGATGGGCATGTCCCACAATCGCAGGGCCCCATGAGCCGATGTAGTCGATGTACTTGTTGCCATCGATGTCCCATGCATATGCGCCATTGACGCAATCGAAGACAATCGGCTCACCACCAACTGATTTAAAAGCACGAACTGGAGAACTTACGCCACCCGGCATTAGATGTTTGGCTTTAGCAAAAACTTCTTGAGATATGGTTGTTTTAAAGGCAGATAGATTCGCGATCATTTTTTAATGAAGTGTTAATAAAGATTTTTCAACTCTGTTCTTGACTAAATTTAACTCAGCAACGATGCAAGCGTCACACAATCTCTAGGCTTTATAATCACTATAAAATCTTGCATACACGAAAAAGTCTTGTAAATCTTATGGATTCTATATATAATGTAGTTAGGTAGATTTGAATTATGTTGGCAAAACTTATAAAATTCATGTTTATATTTTTCATGAAAATGTAAATCTATCCGCTAACATATAACAGAGTACCTATCTAAGCTTAAATAATTAAGATTTGCCTGATCTAATGAGAATTCTCCTTGTAGAAGATGATGCCAATTTAGCTGGCGCGTTAGCCGAAATCCTAACAGGTCAGCATTGTGTTGTAGATATTGCCAAAGATGGGGAGGAAGGCTGGGAGAAATCCCAAGCTGACGATTACAACCTCATTTTGTTAGATGTCATGTTGCCAAAACTTGACGGCATTAACTTATGCCGCCGCTTGCGCGCGAATGGCAACAATATTCCGATTTTGATGGTGACAGCACTCGATATGAGTTCTGACAAAGTTCAGGGTCTAGATGCTGGTGCTGACGACTACATCGTCAAGCCAATTGATCCGCCTGAACTGATGGCTCGGATTAGAGCTTTGTCACGCCGCGCTCAGATTGCCGAACCGACTGTTTTGCGGTGGGGAGAACTACAACTTGATCCAGGAATGCACGAGGTGTCTTATGCAGGACTATCTGTGCATTTAACACCTAAG
>JAYTWB010000179.1:0-8930 GCA_043743655.1 Cyanobacteriota bacterium
CTTTTGGTAAAGTTTGCATTATTTTCTCGCGATTATAATTATATTTCGATTGGTTTAAACAGAAGCGCGATCGCTATCAACATCTGAGTCCACAACTGCTTCTAAAGGTTCTTCTGAGAGATTTTCGAGATCAGCTTCTAAACTAGATTCTGGAGTGCTTTTTTGATCAACCTCAGTATCTAACTCATTGCCTAGATTCTCGCATTCTGCATATCCCTCAGAAGCCTGAACACTCATGATGTGTTCAAAATGTTGACGGCGAAGTTGCATATTTGATTGCTGGATTCCAGTCCGAGTCATTTCTGGCAAAAATTCTAAAATTTCATTCGCCAAATGCTCTCGCACTGTCATTACTCGAAAAGCCATTTCTTGATTGACCGCGAATAGGTCTTTGATATAAAGTTCGCCATTTTGAAGTCTTTCGCGCGTCGAGAATTGATTAAACCAAAGAGCTTTTAACTTATCGGTTTCCTGCAACTGCTCTCCGATGGTCTTGACAGCCTCGAAGGTCAAAAAATTGATCAACATTTTGGCTGTGGACTTAGTACTGCGCTTGATATCCATAGGCTGAACTTAACCAAGAATTTTTTTGTGAGAACGAGCATAGCCCATTCTCACAAAAGCTAATCAATTTAGACGGTATCCATTGCTTCAAACTCGAACTTGATTTCTTTCCAGAGTTCAAGCGCAACGTTCAATTCAGGAGACCAACGACCAGCTTCACGGAGGATGTCGCCACCTTCACGCATCATGTCGCGACCTTCGTTACGAGCTTGTACGCAAGCTTCGAGCGCAACGCGGTTAGCAGTTGCACCAGGAGCCGCACCCCATGGGTGACCCAATGTACCACCACCAAACTGGAGGCAAGAGTCATCGCCGAAGATTTCGACGAGCGCTGGCATGTGCCATACGTGGATACCACCTGAAGCAACAGGAAGTACACCTGGCATAGAAGCCCAATCTTGAGTGAAGTAGATACCACGTTCGCGATCGAGTTCGATGTGGTCTTCACGCATTAGGTCAACAAAGCCCATGGTGATGCCCTTTTCGCCTTCGAGCTTACCAACAACGGTTCCCGAGTGGAGGTGATCACCACCAGACATACGCAGACACTTAGCCAAAACGCGGAAGTGAATACCGTGAGTTTTTTGACGGTCAATAACCGCGTGCATAGCGCGGTGAATGTGCAAGAGCAAGCCATTGTCGCGGCAATACTTAGCAAGAGTGGTGTTAGCAGTAAAGCCACCAGTCAAGAAGTCATGCATGATGATCGGTGTGCCGATTTCTTTTGCAAAAGCTGCACGTTCCATCATTTGCTCACACGTTGGAGCGGTGACGTTCAAGTAGTGACCCTTGATTTCGCCAGATTCAGCTTGAGCTTTTTCGATTGCTTCTTGAACGAACAGGAAGCGATCGCGCCAGCGCATGAAAGGCTGAGAGTTGATGTTTTCGTCATCTTTGGTGAAGTCCAAACCGCCGCGTAAACATTCGTATACTGCACGACCGTAGTTCTTCGCAGACAAGCCCAATTTAGGCTTGATGGTACAACCGAGCAAAGGACGACCGTACTTGTTTAGTTTGTCGCGCTCAACTTGGATACCGTGAGGAGGTCCTTGGAAAGTCTTTAGGTAAGCAATAGGCACACGGATGTCTTCTAGACGAAGTGCGCGAAGAGCTTTGAAACCAAATACGTTACCAACCAATGAGGTTAGCAAGTTGGTTACAGAACCTTCCTCGAACAAGTCAAGAGGATAGGCGATGTAAGCAATGTATTGATTGTCTTCGTTAGGTACTGGTTCGACATCATAGCAACGACCTTTGTAGCGATCGAGGTCGGTCAACAAGTCTGTCCATACAGTTGTCCATGTACCTGTCGAAGATTCAGCAGCTACCGCAGCAGCGGCTTCTTCTGGAGGAACGCCTGGTTGAGGCACGAAGCGGAATGCGGCGAGAAGGTCGGTATCTCTAGGAGTGTAATCAGGGGTATAGTACTTTAGTTTATAGTCCTGAACACCTGCGTCATAGCCAGCTTTGGGCTTAGACTGTGCTTTTGAGTAAGACATTAATATCTCCTTACTAATGTTAAATGAGGATCAATCGAATTTCCACCAGTTGCCATAAAGCCAATTGCCATAAAGCTTTTTGGGGCTTCTTGGGGCTTTTTAGTCCCGTGAGTGGTGGAATATTTTTTGCTTTGTATAAGTTAATCTTATCAGGAGTTCTTCGTGCGAAGTTCTTGAACGATGTTTACAATTTAAACATAAATTGCGTAGCCACGTTTACTTTTTTTTAGAAGAAACTTTTTGTGGTTTTCTATATTGAGCGATATCTGGCGACATTTAGTAACAGATTTATATAAAAAATTTATATAACTTTAATAAGCTAGATGTATCTTTTGACAGTTGTTTATGATAAGTTTCCTTTTTTTTTAGAGGCTTAAGGCTTTTGAGAGTAGGGATTAATGAAAAAATCTGGTTAACGATTTATGTTAAGAGAACTAACTATGTACTAGTCTATTTTGGCGATCGCTTGAGGCATAGTTATCCTAAAACTAATGTGAATAATCACTAATTTTAATAGTATTAGAGATTCTAATCGCTTCTATACAAACACAAAATCAATCAATTTTAATCTAGCTTTATTATTAGTCTCGTGGCTGATTTTGATAGAGTATTTTTACTCATTGCTTAGCTTGTTTAGTGAGCCAGTCTAATAAAACTAACTCTAAACTCTGATTGTTTTTGTGCATTTCTTGCTTGACCCATTGCGCGATCGCATCGATCGCCGAAAAACTAGAACCTGCTTGCCATTTCATATCTAGTCCCATTGATGTGAGGTGAGTTCCTTCTAGAGTTTGAACCATCACGGTTTGAGGAAATTTGTGCTGGAGTAGCTTGGCGAGGATCGAAATTTCATCAATGCCATCGTCCACAAATTTGACTAACAGGTTATGTGTGGTTTGATAATTAGCGGTGACCAGTTGCTCGGTTTCCTTCGGTGTGGGCGTGAAGTCCATTGATGACATTTCGGGGATTGTGCCAGCTAGTTCTTTAAAAAAAGGAATCGAGCGATCGGCACTGTAGTTGTTGTAAGCGATGAAGATGTTGCCAGCGCGGGTGGGGTTGTAGAGACAGTTCATCAATAGATGAATTTTGCAACCCATGCTATGTCCAACTCCAAACACGGGGAAATAATCGAGAAATAGTTTGCTACGCGCTTTGCGAAATGAGGTATGAACTTGGCTGGCGATCTGACGATGATCGAAGGTGTTGTTTAAGAATGGAGTGGCAACGATCGCATAATCATTTTTGGCAAGCTGCTCTAAAACTCGACCATAGGCGACATGGGGCGCAGCGGCAAAAAATGCACCACCCAGAAAGTGAATCACGCCTTTGGGTTTTGTTGGTGTCAGCACCCAATTTTCTTCGATCTGCTTCCACTGCATCGTTTTTGCCACTATTCACATTTCTTTATATTCTATCGCTAAAAAATCAAAAGAGGGATGCAAGACATATCCCCTTTGATTACGAAAGGTCATTCGCGGTTAGGCTTGTCAGTGGCACGGTTAAGGAGGAAAAGTGAGCCGACTAAGCCGACAAAATGGGCAAAGATGATATTAAAACTAGCTTGAATAATCTGGAAGTCTAAGGGCTGAATAGTGAGGTTGAAATTACCTGAGCCTGCAAATACACCTTGTTGCGATCGCAAAGTCAACGCGCCGACAATCGAGGCAGCTCCAATTAAAGTGATCAACATACCAACCAAATTAATGATCAATCCAATTTTGATTTGGAATATAGTTTGGGTCTTGGTAGGGCGATCGGGCGATCGCAGTTTTTTTGCCATCTGAGTATAACGAAAATTCCAAAAAATGCTTGCCCCAAGGACAGCGATACCTGCCCACGCAAAGCTGAGTCCAGGCAATGTGGCGGGGTTAGTATCTGCACCTGTTGGTGTGGCTGTTGAAGGCGCTTTTAATAAAATAAGTTGCAATAGAACCAGCATAGAAACTACGCCCAGAACAACTTGAGTCCAAAATGACACCCAGCCCCAGCGCCGAAAGGCCAGAACAACGCGCAACACGTTGGGCGACACTTCGCTATTATCTTCTTCTTGGTTAGCGTTTTTTAGTTCTCTGGGCATAACTACTGTCGGTTAAAAACTACTCAGTACTATAGCGCTTTGCGCTTTAATAAAACCGAGAAAGCTGAGGCGTACAGATTGACTTTTCTAAGTTAAGTGGATAATTTCTGAAATATCATCAAGTGTTGTTGTGGGAGATTATCTTTAGTCTTCTGCCAAGTTAATCCGACAGCAGTCATCTCTTGCTTGACCTGCTTTTGGGTCATCTTATGTAATGGCTTAATCGCGACAAATGGATTTTCACCTTTGTATTCTGCTAAAACAACTCGACCATTAGGTTTCAATGCTTTGACGATATTCTGGAGCATTTCTCTTGGATGATCGAACTCATGATAAGCATCAACCATTAAAGCCATATCAATACTGGATTCGAGTAGATTGGGATTACTAACAGTTCCTAATCTTGTTTCCACATTAAATATCTTTTTCTCTTGTTTAAGGAGTTCCAAAATCTCAATCATTTCGGGCTGAATATCAACTGCTACAACTTTGCTAGATGGCAATAGGGTTGCGATTTTAAAACTAAAATAACCTGTTCCTGCACCAATATCGGCGACAATATCAGTTGATTTTAGTTCTAATTCTGTAATAAGTTGACTGGGGTTCTCTTCAGCTTCGCGGCTATCGCGCTCTAGCCAACCTGCGCCCTGATGTCCCATGACTTGGGCGATTTCGCGACCCATATAGATTTTACCAATTCCATCAGGGCTAGGTGGATTTTTGTATTGATAGATAGAGTCAGCGCTTATGTTTGAATCAGCATTTAAATTAGCTGAATTTGTTCTAATTGAGATGATGTAGATGGTGCTAATCAGTAGAATTAGTCCTAGAAAAAAGCCTAGAAGTTTGATTGATTTTGATATGTTCTTCATTGTGTATGTTGCAGCAGCTTGTTTAGAAAAATGATCATATCCCGCACTTCGGTCGAGCATAACCGAAGACCTACTTATGTATCTATGTTAGGAATAGTTTTACCGAGGATTATTAAACTTTGCTCTGCGCCATCTAATTCGGCGACTTTTGGCAAAAAGCCCCATTGCTCAAAACCAAAACTAATAAATAAATGGCGACTAGCGGCATTGTGATCAAAGACAAAGCCTACAAGTTGATGAATATCTAGCTTTGGGCAAGTAGCGATCGCGTAACTAAGCAGCGTTGTGCCAACACCTTGACTTTGATAGGTAGGGGCAATATAGATGCTGACTTCAGCAGTCTTGTGATAGGCAATTCGACCGTAAAACATTTGGAAGCTCAGCCAGCCGATGATTTGCCCATGCTCGGTCATCACCCAGACAGGGTAGCGATCGCTATGGGATCGGAACCAATCGCGGCGGCTTTCGACTGAGACTGGAGTGAGATCGGCAGTGGCTAGACGAGTTGGAATGGCTGCATTGTATATCTCCACAATCGTATTTAAATCTGCTTCTACTGCTAACCGAATTTGCATAGTCATTAAGCTCTGTCTAAAGGCAGAAAAGGTAAAGAAAGATTGCGAACATTTAAACAATCTGTTACATTTCTCAATGTAAGATTACTCACGCAAGGAAATCGATTATGTCTGACGAAAACCGTAATGTATGGAATTGGGGTTTTACCTCTGGTGCAGAGAACTGGAACGGGCGCTTAGCCATGATCGGCTTTGTGTCGGCACTAGGAATCGAATTAATTAGCGGTCAAGGCGTACTGCACTTCTGGGGTCTTCTATAAATTTTTGCAATAAAAAACTCCTCGCTTCCACGAGGAGTTTTTTATTGCAAAAATTTATTCAGCAGCTAGCACTTCTACTGGTGTTTCTGCTACTACTGCTTCCACTGGCGCTTCCGCATCAGGGATAATTTCTTCAGCATCTTCTTCGATAGCTTCTGGTTCAAGCTTGATTGTCATGTAGCGAATCACATCATCAGCGAGACGCATTGATTTTTCAAGGCTTTCAATAGTTTTTGGGGTGGCTGTATAATTTACTTGAATGTAAATACCTTCGCGATGACCCTTGATGTCATAGGCTAATCTCCGTCTACCGCGATGTTGAGTCGTGATATCTTCTGCTTCTTGTTGTACTAAAAATTCTTGATATTTTGCGATCGCTGCTTCAGATTCCTGATCGGGGAGGTCAGGACGCAAAAGATACATGGTTTCGTATAAACGTTTGACGGTCATTTGATTGTTTCCTTACGGGCTGTAGTTGGCTTCTATTAATTGAGATGTAGAAGCAAGGATTTATGATTATATCGCCTCAGGGCAGATAATTATTATAATTAAACAATGAGTATGATAGAGACGGAGTTATTTTCGTGTTAATGCAATAAAACTGAAGTAGGTAATTATGTTAGTGAAGACAGACACGATCGCCGATATCTTGATTGTGGAAGACGAACTTGTCACCGCCCACGCATTATCAGATGTTCTATCTGATTTGGGCTATAGAGTTTTACAAATAGTCGATAGTAGTGATCAAGCGATCGCCTCTATCCATCGACAACGCCCCGATATTATTTTGATGGATATTAAACTAAGAGGCTCAGATAGTGGTATCGAGGCAGTCAGTGAAATTCAGAAAATAGCCGCGATCCCTGTAATTTATCTAACCGCTTTTAGCGATCCTGAAACTTTGAAACAAGCGATCGCCACATCTCCCTACGGATATCTCACCAAGCCACTTAGATATGCAGAAGTGAATACAGCGATTATGATTGCGCTAAAAAAATGTCGCGAAGAGAAAATATTACAAGAAGCTTTAGATAAAGAAAAAGAACTTCATCTCTTAAAATCTCGACTACTGGCTATGACATCTCATGAGTTTGCAACGCCGATGTCAGTAATTAGACTGTTAGTTTGGAAATTACAAAATTTTGAAGGGCAAATAACTACAGAGGTTAGGACTAAAAATCTTGCTTCTATTGAATTAGCAATCAAAGATATAAATTGGCTGCTTGAAGAAGTAAGATTTATTGCTAATTCTGAAGCTGGAAATTTCCCATTTAACCCTGAAAATATTGATGCACTCGCCTATTGTCAACAACTTATTGAGAGTTCTCAGACCGATGACAATATGCGTAAGTGTAAAATCAAATTTCATAGTTATGGCAATTGTCATAAGTTAAAACTTGACAAAAAATTGCTGTGGCATATAGCCATGAATTTAGTTTCTAACGCTATTAAATACTCCTATGATGGAGACAATATTGATGTCGAGTTGACCTGTGAATCGCAGCAGTTGACTTTAAGCATTTGCGATCATGGGATTGGCATACCCGATGAATACTTAAACAATCTGTTTTTACCCTTTTTAAGAGCAGAGAATGTCGGTGATATCAAAGGTTTAGGTATGGGGCTATATATAGTTAAGCAAGCTGTAGAAGCTCATCATGGGAAAATAACGGTACAAAGTGAAGTCAATATAGGCACAAAGTTTACAGTTGTTTTACCTTCAGCAAAATAGATTGAATCGTCCCCTCTGCGGACAACTCAATCTATTTAGTTTTAGTTTATTTAATAACTTGTCTAAAAAATAAAAAGATCAATTTATGCTCTCTTAACTGTCTCAACCTTGTATTTTATGTCTTTAGAAATAGGTCTAAAGAGTTATCTTTGAGGCTTTATTTATAGCGATTAGCAGTTAAAGCTAAGAGCAGTAAACATCATAAATGTATTTAACAATACTTTACAGATATTGAAAATAGATGTAAGGTTTAGTCCATGTTAAAAGCACTTACTAAAAGTCTATATAAATTTTCCTTTATTTTTCCTTTGTTACGACATAGACCATAGTTACTCATGGAGGTAACGTCATGACAGAGATAGGAACGGACTTGAAAGACTAACTAATCCTTTTACAGGTTGTTAACGTACTAATCCAGATAGATTCTGACTAAACAAACTTTTTAAAACTCAACACATATATCCGTTTAGTCACATCTCATCTTCCCCAAAATATCTGTAGCAACATATCTACAACAAGATTATTTCTTGTCTTACAAAATCTGTTTTGTATCGGTCTTAACTAGCAGCTTAGGCTAAGAACATACATTAATAGATTTTGTGAGACCCCAACATTGGAGGTTTTATGAATATTCGTGGAAAAACGGCTCTGGTAACTGGAGCCTCGAGGGGTATTGGTCGATCAATTGCTTTGGAACTAGCTCAACAGGGAGTAAAGTGCGTAATTTTGGTGGCACGCGATCGCGATCGCCTCAATTCTGTTGCCTTAGAAGTGCAATCTTTGGGAATAGAAGCGGTAAGTTTACCTCTAGACTTGTCTCAGACAATTGAGGTGAATATTGCGATCGCCCAAGTATGGCGAGATTTTGGTCCAATCGACATTTTGGTTAACTGTGCAGGCGTGGCGCATCAATCATCGTTTTTGCGATCGCGTTTACAAGATGTGCAGTCAGAGATCGAAGTCAATCTGCTGGGCATGTATGCGATCACACGGATGGTAGCGCGGCGCATGGCGGTGCAACGCAACGGCAGAATCGTGAATGTATCTAGCCTGATGGGCAAAGTTGCCGCGCCAACAATGGCAACTTATTCGGCGACCAAATTCGCGATCGTGGGTTTCACGCAAGCTCTGCGTGCTGAATTAGCGGATTACAACATCAAAGTAACGGCTTTACTCCCATCGCTTACGGATACTGACATGGCGCAAGATTTGCAGTGGTTTCGCTGGGTTTCGCTAATGACTCCTAAACAAGTCGCGATCGCGCTGATTGCGGGGCTAGATCGCGAGGCTCCCGAAATCTTAGTCGGATGGCAGAGTCACCTAGCCGTTTGGTGTCATCGTCTATTTC
>JAYTWB010000180.1:0-2605 GCA_043743655.1 Cyanobacteriota bacterium
TATGCTATATCTATGAAGTAGAGAAAAACGCTTCGCATTTTCCTATGAAATAACTTTATTGAGGTTTTACAAGTTTTGATTACAACTATACCGTCAAGCTTTGTTACCTCTGATTTTCCAGCTATTTGTGGAAATGAAGCAGAAATTCAACTCGCTGTGCAAGAAGATGCGCCTGTATTTCTGAATGATAATTCAAGTAATAATCTAAATAAAAGTAATCTACGCCTCGAAGAGATTACGGCTGCCTTCGCTTGTGCTTTGCATATGCACCAGCCCACGATTCCCGCAGGTGCAGATGGAGCGCTAATTTGCAACCTTCAGAATATGTTTGAGCATCAAGGCGAAGGTGATAATCACAATGCCTCGGTGTTTGCATGGTGCTATAGCCGCATGGGAGATTTTATTCCGCAATTGGTCGCGCAGGGCAGTAATCCTCGGATTATGCTGGACTACTCAGGAAATTTGCTTTGGGGATTGCAGCAGATGCAGCGCCATGACATTTTGGATAATCTCAAGCGAATAACTTGCGATCGCCAATATCAGCCCTATGTAGAATGGCTCGGCACAATGTGGAGTCACGCCGTAGTTCCATCAACACCGATTCCCGACATTAAATTACATATCCAAGCATGGCAAAGTCATTTTGCTTCTATTTTTGGAATCGAAGCGCTGAAGCGAGTTAAAGGATTTTCGCCACCTGAGATGCACCTTCCCAATCATCCTGATACTCTCTATGAATATATCAAAGCCCTTAAAGAATGTGGTTATCGTTGGTTGATGGTGCAGGAGCATTCTGTAGAATGTCTTGATGGTTCAGGATTAACTCAAGATCAGAAATATTTGCCAAATCGTTTGGTGGCAATCAACTCAAACGGCGAATCAATCAGTATCACTGCATTAATTAAAACCCAAGGCTCGGATACAAAACTGGTTGCCCAAATGCAACCCTATCATGAGGCGAAAACCCGTGGCAGACAAATGCTTGGCAATGTTTCTGTGCCTTCGTTGGTTTCGCAAATTGCCGACGGTGAGAATGGCGGTGTGATGATGAATGAATTCCCTCGCGATTATCCATTGATTTGGGATCAAATCAAAAATAATGGGCGCGGCAGTTCGGGTGTTGTTGGTTTAAATGGAACTGAATATCTAGAAATGATCGAGGCGGCGGGTGTCAGTCAGCTTGATTATCCGACTATTCAAGCAGTACAGCAGCATAAGCTTTGGCAGAAATGCGATCGCCAAAAGCCCAACCAAAAACTGAGTACCGCAGCCGTAGAACTTGCCATTACTGAACTCAAAGCAACTGACCATCAATTTCATATGGATGGCGCATCATGGACAAATAGCATGAGTTGGGTAAATGGCTATGAAAATGTATTGGAACCGATGAATAAACTCAGTGCTAAATTTCATAAGAAATATGACTCACTTGTGGCGCAAGACCCCACAGTTACGAAGCGACCAGATTATCAGGAAGCTCTGCTCTATAATCTTCTAGTTCAAACCAGCTGCTTCCGCTATTGGGGACAGGGAGCATGGACAGACCATGCCCGCGAAATCTATCGGCGAGGAGACGCTTTATAATTATCGCGCAGCTAAGGTTGCAACCTTAGCTGCTCCTCGCCGATATATGCCAACATTCACGGGCAATTTGCCAATCTTCTTGAGTGTGAATCACTAAAACTCGCACTGCCGAATCAGGAGCCGCAATATCACAATCAGCAATATCAGAGCCGATCGCCTGTTGAGCATTTTTATCTAAATCAAGTTTCAATCCCAAAAACTCAAAGCCTTCACAAGCCGCAGCTCTTACTACGGGAGCATTCTCGCCCACACCTGCGGTAAATACGATCGCCTCCAGACCACCCAAACTCGCTAACATTGCCCCAATGTGCGATCGCAAGCTATGCACATAGACATCCACAGCTAATTGGGCTTGTTGATTACCGTCCGCGATCGCCTGAAGAATCGGGCGTAGATCAGCAGAAATTTCTGAAATTCCTAACAAGCCTGATTCTCGATTAAGCAAGCGATCAAGTTTCTCCACATCCATATCTGGCTGCCGCAATAAATGGATTAAAATCCCTGCATCAATGGAACCAGAACGACTGCCCATCACTAAGCCTTCGAGTGGGGTAAATCCCATAGTTGTATTAATACTCTGACCATTGCGAATAGCGGCTAGAGAACAGCCATTACCTAAATGACAAGTAATCAGACGTAAATCTCCAACTGCACGGTTAAGGATTTGGGCGGCGCGATCGCGACAATATTGATGACTGATGCCATGAAAGCCATAGCGCCGAATACCTTGTGCTGTATATTTAGCAGGAATAGCATAGGTATAGGCTTCGGGCGATAAATGAGCATGAAAAGCAGTGTCAAATACTGCGACTTGGGGAATGTTCTTAAACACTTTTTCAGTGGCGACAATTCCTTCTAAATTGGCAGGATTATGTGTAGGTGCAAATATTGCTAATCTCGCGATCGCTTCTTTTACTGCGGCATTAATAATTACACTTTGGCGATATTCTTCACCGCCATGCACAACCCGATGCCCAATCATATCTACTTCCGAAGCACTCTTAAGAACTGGTGTTTCACC
>JAYTWB010000181.1:0-5552 GCA_043743655.1 Cyanobacteriota bacterium
AGTCGAATACGCTGGGACAAATCACACAGGCTGATGGACAACTAGCGGCGGCACAAGCCAGTCTTGACTTATTAAAAGCGGGTAATCGCGCTCAAGATATTGCTCAAGCTCAAGCAAATTTAACTAATTCTCAAGCGACCCTCGAACAGTCAGAGATCGTATTTCGCCAAAATCAACAGCTTTATAAAGAAGGGGCGATCGCTTCCCGTGATCTAGATGCCTCAAGGACAACATCAGAAGCTAACCGCGCTAAAGTAACTCAAGCGCGAGAAGCTCTATCTTTGCAGCAAGCAGGGTCGCGCCCTGAAGAAATTGATCGCGCACAGGCACAAGTTGTCGCCGCAGTAGGGACTTTGCAAACTGTGCAATCTCAATTAGAAGACACAATTATTCGCGCTCCATTTGATGGTGTGGTGGTACGAAAATATGCTGATCCAGGAGCCTTTGTGACTCCAACGACTTCAGGAAGTGCGGTTAGTTCGGCGACCGCTTCTTCGATTCTTGCCCTTGCTAGTAACAACCAAGTTGTCGCCAATGTTGCGGAAGCAAACATTGCCCAGATCAGAGTTGGACAGGAGGTGACACTTCAAGTTGATGCTTACCCAGGTAAGAAATTTATCGGTCGGGTGGTATCGATCTCGCCACAAGCGATCGTCAACCAAAATGTAACCAGCTTTGAAGTGAAGTCCGAAATTACTTCGCAAGATAAGCAAGTCTTGCGATCAGGAATGAATGCCAGCCTAGAGTTTAGGGCAGGTCAGCTAAAAAATGTGCTAGTTGTACCAACTGTAGCGATCGTGCGCCAACAGGGCAGTACGGGTGTATATGTGAAAACTGATCAGAGCGAAACTCCTGTATTCACGACTATCGAAACAGGGCTAACCGTTGATGATAAGACAGAAGTTAAGTCTGGTCTAACAGGTAATGAGAAAATCTTTGTTTCTTTCCCTGAAGGTTCTCGTCCGAAGACTAATCCTAGCGGCATTCCTGGGCTAACACCTTCCCCACAACGCAGTCGTGGCTAAGCAAATTTGTTAAGCATGTTGCCAAGCAACACGCTTAACAAATTTGGGTTTAGTTGATATTTGAGAATAAATCTATGACACTATCAAAGCAATCAATAAAGCCTATCTCCAAGCCATCCTCAAAAAGCTCTATTCAAGTCGCTAAGGTTCCCTTTGCCGAAATCTTAGCAATGGCGGCTGAGTCTTTATGGAATAATCGTTTGCGAACAGCGCTGACTATGTTGGGTGTCGTAATCGGTATCGCGGCAGTGATTGCGATTACATCGGTTGGGCAAGGTATTCAAAAGGCAACGGAAACTCAACTACAGGCTTTGGGAACCAATTCGATTAATGTCTTGACAGGTTCAGCCCGAACAGGTGGCATTAGTCAAGGTGGTGGTTCTGCTTCGACCTTGACTTTAGAGGATGCTCAGGCAGTGGCAAAAGCACCTGCGGTGAAGTTGGTTTCTGCATATTTACAGCGCAATCGTCAGGTTTCCTATGCTAATCAAAATACTTCCACAACTATTATCGGTACGGATATAAACTATTCACTGATTCGGAATACGTTCCCATCGGAAGGAAGATACTTTGAGCCAGAAGATGTGGACAATGCTAAGTCTGTCGTGGTGCTTGGCTCAAAGGTTCGCGCTGATTTGTTTGGTGGTAGTACGGCGATCGGTGAGCGGGTTCGCATTCAGGGTGAGCAGTATCAGGTGATCGGTGTAATGGAATCTAAGGGGGCTTCAGGTGGGTTCGATCAGGACGATCGCGTATATATCCCTTTAAAAAATATGTCGGCGCGGCAAGTTGGCAATAATGCTTTGCAAGGTATTTCTGTGAATGGATTTTGGGTGCAAGCTCTAGATGAGGGAGAAATCGAGGCGGCTCAATTCCAATTAACCAATCTTTTGCGTCTTCGCCATAAAATCTATTTACCTCAAAATGATGATTTTCGGATTGTGAATCAGACTGATATTGTGAGTGCGTTTACGAGCATTGTTGGCTTATTAACGCTGATGGTTGGGGCGATCGCAGCAATATCTCTAATCGTGGGGGGGATCGGCATCGCGAATATCATGCTGGTGTCAGTGGTGGAACGTACTCGCGAAATCGGGGTTAGGAAAGCTTTAGGAGCAACGCGATCGGCGATTCTTAATCAATTTCTAACTGAAGCGATTTTAGTTTCAGGACTAGGCGGAGTGGTTGGCATTGGTTTAGGTGTGGCGATCGCTTATGGCTCAGCAACGATTTTTCAATTTCCCTTTTTAGTTTCGATTTGGTCAGTGGTAGCTGGATTTGGGTTGTCGATGGTTGTGGGCTTAGTGGCTGGAGTGATTCCTGCGCGCAGTGCGGCGAAGTTAGACCCAATTCAGGCGCTCAGAAGTGATTAATTTGATTATGCTAGGCTAACCATATTCTGGATTTAACTTTATATTTACTTTATATTTAAATTTATATCTAAATTTATATTTAGGAGCAGCGATCGCTATGGTTACGCAGACCTTAACTAAAGCTTCACTAGAGACAGATACCGAAATTATTTATCCAGACTGTGACGGTCAACCAATGGCAAATAATACAATACAGTTTGAGTGGATTGTGATCATCAAGCAAAACATAGAGCGCGTTTTTGCAGATAATCCTAATGTCTTTGTCGCGGGTGATTTGTTTTGGTATCCCGTACAAGGTAAGCCCAAAATTGTGGTAGCCCCAGATGTGATGGTGGCGATAGGAAGACCTAAAGGCGATCGCAAATCTTATCAACAATGGAATGAAGAAAATATTCCGCCACAGATCATATTTGAGATTTTGTCGCCAAGTAATACTGCTGACGAAATGGATATGAAATTAATATTTTTTGAACGTCACGGCGTTGAAGAATATTACATCTACGATCCAGAACGTCATATCTTGCGAATATTTGTGAGACAAGATGATGGTTTACTGATCGTCCATTTTGACCAGACATGGCAAAGTCCACTCTTGGGCATACATTTTGACATGACCGCCAATGGACTCGTTCTTCGTTGTCCTGATGGTGAAGCATTTCGCACCTTTGAAGAGGTAAGTCAACGAGCTGAAGAAGCCAGCCAGCAGGCTGAAGCTGCTATGCAACTGGCTGAAGAAGCAACCCAACGGGCTGAAGCTGCCGAAAAGCGATCGCAAAAGATAGCTGAAATGTTGAAGTCTCTGGGTGTCGAAGAAATTAATTAAGAATTAAAATTAAAACTTTATGATTAGTTTAAAAAATATCCGCAAAGCTTATCAACTCGGTGGAGTTGATGTTCCTGTTCTCAAAGGTATTGATCTAGAAATCGAATCTGGGGAATATGCGGCAATTATGGGAATGTCAGGTTCAGGCAAATCTACACTGATGAACATTATTGGTTGTCTCGATCGCCCCTCTTCGGGCAAATACTATCTCGAAGATCGTGAATTGACCACTTATAACGATGATGAACTCGCCTTCATTCGCAATCGCCGCATTGGGTTTGTGTTTCAGCAATTTAATTTGTTGTCACGTTCAACAGCGATTGAGAACGTGATGCTACCGATGATTTATTCTAATATTCCTAAAGAAAAACGCCGCCGCCTTGCCACAGAAGCCCTGACTAAAGTTGGGCTGAGCGATCGCCTGTCTAATCGTCCTAATCAACTATCGGGTGGGCAACAACAACGCGTAGCGATCGCCCGTGCTTTAGCCAATCGCCCTGCTTTGATCCTTGCCGATGAACCAACAGGAGCGCTAGATACGCAGACATCCCATGATGTGATGAATTTACTAGCCGACTTAAATGCTCAAGGGATCACAATTGTTTTGGTTACTCATGAGCCAGATGTGGCTGAGCGAACACGCCGTATTATCCGTATTCAGGATGGATTAATTTCTCAATAAAGGCAAAAGGCGGTGCAGAGTTTGGCTTCTATTGGGAAATTAATAGAGTTCTAGCAGATTCTGCATCAATAGGCTTGGAAAATAAAAAGCCTTGATAATATTCACAATTCAATCTTTTTAGCTGCTGCAACTGTTCTTCAGTTTCTACGCCTTCGGCGGTTGTACTCATTCCCAAACTTTTAGATAGAGCAATGATCGCTTCAACAATCTCTATGTTATTGCCATACTCATCAATTCTCATCACGAAGGAGCGATCTATTTTGAGTTGATCAATAGGTAAGCGATAGAGATAACTCAGAGAAGAATAGCCAGTACCAAAATCATCGATGCTTAATTGAATATGGCGATCGCGTAGTTGTTCGATGATGTTACTGGCAAATTCAGCATTTTCCATAATGTCACTTTCGGTAATTTCTAATCTAAGAGAACTTCCATCAATTCCAGTATCATCAAGAATAGTATCGATTTGATCCAGCAAATTGGAACTCATGAAATGTTTTACCGAAAGATTAACACTCATAGTTAGAGACTTATCAACAATTTTTTCATTTTGCCAATTACGCAGTTGTTGACAAGCTTGCCGCAAAATAAATAGATCGATGTTGATTACAAGCCCTGTCTCTTCGGCGATGGGAATAAACTTGTCAGGAAAAATCAATCCTTTCTCAGGCTGATTCCAGCGAGCTAAAGCCTCAAATGATGAAATACGATTAGTTTCTAATGTAACAATTGGCTGGTAATAAGCAACAAGTTCATGGCGATCTAGGGCAAATCTCAGATCGGATTCTAGCTGAAAATTATGCAGAGCGCTGCGATGCATGGTCGGATTAAATATCTGATAACAAGCTTTGCCATTTGCCTTAGCCCGATACATCGCTGTATCAGCATCGCGCAAAATATGTTCAGGCTGTTTGTAGGTATTACTAACGCCCATAACAATACCAATACTGACATTTGTAAATACTTGATAAGCACCAATTTGAAAAGGTGGGGCTAATTCCGTAAGGATATCATTAGCGATTTTGATTGCATCAGAGGCGTTGTCTATGTCTTTCAGCAATATCGAAAATTCATCTCCACCAAGACGACATAAGGTTGTACTCGGGCGCAAGCATAGCTCTATTCTCCTCGCAATCGAAACCAATAACTGATCGCCCACTAAATGCCCCAAAGAGTCATTAACCGACTGAAAGCGATCGCAGTCTAGAAATAACACTGCAAATTGATGATTTGGTTGCTGATTGACTTGCTGATTGATTTGCTGGAGTAGCTGCTCTAAGAGTTTCATAAACCAAGTTCGATTTGGTAGCCCCGTGAGGACATCATGCAAAGCTAAATGTAAAAGCTGCTCTTGCGCTTGCAAGCGTTCAGTAATTTCTTGTTCTAGTTGAGCAGTTCTTTGACGGACTCGCTGTTCAAGTTCTGTATTTAGCTGACTGATCTCTTTTTGAGCTGCTCTCAAACTTAAATGTGTTTGAATGCGGGCTAAAACTTCTTCTAGCTGAAATGGCTTGGTGATATAGTCAACGCCGCCCACACGAAAGGCTTTAACCTTATCTAGCAATTCATCTAAAGCGCTTAAGAAAATCACAGGGATGTCGCAAGTCTGCTCGTTTGCTTTCAGTCGCTGGCAGACTTCATAGCCATCA
>JAYTWB010000182.1:0-17004 GCA_043743655.1 Cyanobacteriota bacterium
AGCTCGATTGGGGCGGCTTGGTGAGTCGCGCTGATTTGATAATCAGTACCTCGCGGCTAAATAAAGTGATTGAGCATTGTGTCGGTGATCTGACGGTCACCGTTGAGTCGGGTGTAAATTATCAAGATTTACAAGCAGTTTTGGCAAAAGAAGGGCAGTTTTTGGCGATCGATCCGCCTTATTCCACAAAGGCTACGATTGGCGGCATCTTAGCGACAGGCAGTGCGGGTTCATGGCGACATCGCTATCACGGTGTGCGCGATATGTGTTTGGGAATTGAGTTTGTGAGATCAGATGGCGCGGTGGTTAAGGCAGGTGGACGAGTAGTCAAAAATGTTGCGGGCTATGACCTGATGAAGTTATTAACAGGTGCATACGGCACTCTAGGTATTGCTTCAACGATCACTTTTCGTCTATATCCTTTGCCTGAATATACTCAGATTGCTCTAATCACAGGTGATGCTGTCGCGATCGCCCAAGCAGCGCAACAAATTAGTAAATCCGTACTTACGCCCACTGCTTGTGATTTATTGTCAGCATCGGCGATCGCCGATTTAGGCTTAGGTGATGGCACAGGCTTAGCAATCCAGTTTTCGAGCCTCAAAGCGAGCGTGCTAGAGCAGTGCGATCGCGTAATCATACTTGCCAAAGAGTTAGATTTACAAGTCCAGATTATCGATGCAGATTTTTGGCAGCTCTTAGAAATGTTGATGTGGGAAGATCGCGAAGTTGCAAATAGTGTTGTAAATAATAATGTTGTTTGTAAGCTAGGTATATTGCCAGCGGCGGCTGTGTTAACCCTTCAGGAATGTGAACAAATCTTTAAAAATACATCTTATGCTTTGCAAATACATATGGGTAGCGGTTTGGGTGTATTGCGAGTGAATGGTAGTCAAGACTTGGTAGCGATCGCTCAGCAAATCGCTAAAGTGAGAAGTATTACTGAGTCGCATGAGGGATTTCTAACAATTCTTGAAGCCCCCCATCAGTTGAAAACTGAGAATAACGTTTGGGGATATACAGGAAATGCTGGTGACTTGATGCATAAAATTCAGCAAAAGTTTGATCCCAAAGGTTTACTAAGTCCTAACCGACTTCTTTAAATATATTTAGGCTTCTTTAAATATATTCAAATATATTAAAAAAAAGCCTAGATATAGCGGCGCTTTACGCAGCACTAGACCTTTAATATTAATAAATTTATTTTTTCGATTTTTAGATAGGCAAGTAAATATGCAAGTTTCTGACAAGCCAAATTTTGACAACAAAAATCCACCTAATCCTCAAATAATCGATGCTTGCGTGCATTGCGGTTTTTGTTTATCCACTTGTCCTAGCTATCGAGTACTTGGCAAAGAGACCGATTCTCCTAGAGGACGTATCTATTTAATGGATGGAATTAATCAGGGCGAGATACCTCTGTCCCCTGCGATCGCACAGCATTTTGATTCTTGTTTAGGTTGTTTAGCTTGTGTGACCACTTGCCCTTCAGGAGTACAGTACGACCAACTGATCGAATCAACTCGCGCTCAGATGGAAAGAAATCATGCGCGATCGCTACCTGAAAAAATATTGCGTCAATTTATCTTCTCGACATTTCCCTATCCCAATCGACTCAGAGTTTTACTTGCACCGCTACTGCTATATCAGAAACTAGGATTACGAAAATTATTGCGCGCCACAGGTTGGCTGGAGAAGCTTCTGCCAAAGCAAATAGATGCAATGGAATCATTACTTCCAGAACTAACTCCCCAATCTTTTAGAGATACTTTGCCTGAAGTGATTTTTGCGAAGGGAACGCAACGCTATCGAGTGGGAATGCTACTAGGATGTGTGCAGCGCGTGTTTTTACCCGAAGTAAACAATGCCACGGTGCGAGTATTGACGGCGAATGGTTGTGAAGTGGTAATCCCAAAATTGCAAGGCTGTTGTGGAGCTTTATCGCATCATCAAGGACAGGAGCCGCAAACTCTAGAACTAGCGAAACAGACTATAGATGTATTTGCCGATTTAAATCTAGATGCGATCGTGATCAATGCTTCAGGCTGTGGACATACACTTAAGGAATATGGTCATATTTTAAAAGATGATCCTGAATATGCCGAGAAAGCGCAAGAATTCTCTCTTAAAGTCAAAGATGTCCAAGAATTTCTCGATCATGTGGGCTTGACTGCGAAGTTGTTTCCTCTGCAAGATCAGCCTTTAGCGATCGCTTATCAAGATGCTTGTCATATGTTGCATGGACAAAAGATTAGTCTCGAGCCGCGCCGCTTACTTCGACAAATCCCTAATGTCCAGCTCAGAGAATCTGTCGATGCTGCACTCTGTTGTGGTAGTGCAGGAATCTATAATATCCTGCAATCAGAAGTTGGGCATGAACTAGGCGAAATGAAAGTAGAAAATCTCACTGATACAGGCGCTCAAGTGATCGCTTCGGCAAATGTGGGATGTATCACTCAGATTCGCAAGCATTTGAAATTACAAAATAAAAATGTACTGCTGATGCATCCAATGGAACTCCTAGATTATTCTATTCGCGGGAAAAAACTTGATCAAGCTGTAGGCGATGAATATGCTCAAAATTTGGATTAATCAGCATCAGAAATCAGTAAAATTAGCGATCGCTTTAAGTGTTTTTTTTACTTATGCCCCTAATTTTGTAAACGCCGAAACCTATATAAACAAACGAACTTGTCCTGCGGATTTCCCTAGCTTGAGCAAAGCGCTTGCTAAGGATTTACCTGATTATCTTAATCGTGCTTATACGCGTTTGCGGATTAAGCGTGAGGTAATGATGATTAGCCAGCCAGAGCTTGAACCGCTTCCGCTTGCGCCTGATCAAGCAGGCGATCGGCTTCCCCAGCAAATTTTTTTGTCGGCTCTAGAGCGCGAAACAGGTCAAACGCAAACTTCACAACGAGCTTACTGGTTATTTGTCGTGCCGACATCTAATGGATGGCGGCTAGCGATCGCCTTTATGCGGGTCAGACAAGCGCCGCCTGTCGATGTTAGTGAGGCAGCGATCGCCGATGCCACCAATAAATGGTTGCGTGACTACTGCGATCCTCGATATCAGCGCGGTGGTGACTAAAGAATCCAGAACAGGAACTAATTTTGTAATGTACGTCAAAATAACCAGATCATTTACAAAACCCTCTAAAAAAACGAAAGTAATGACACAAATTCGACTCAGCTTAATGGCTCTGATGTTAAGCATGACATTCTTAGGATGTACTAACCAAAACGCATCATCACCCAATAGTTTAGTGGCTACTCCCACAACTTCTAAGGTGACAACTCCATCTCCCACTCAAACCTATCAAACGCCCAACTCTGAATCCCCCAAATCGATATCTATCGGTGACATCAAAGAACTCGAAGATAATCGCATCTGTGATCAATCGAAACTGATTTATGCCTATGGTGAAACTTCTAATTATCGGATATATATTTGCGCGAATGTCAATGAGCCTAATCGTCCTCGTTACTACATTAGCCGCAACAAAGACGGTAGTGGTGGTTTGGATATGGAAGCGACAAGTTATAATCCTCAGAAAGTTGGGGCGATTGAGTTTAAAAATAATGGCTACTTATATATCCTCGAATCTCCGACCACTCAAAATCCTGAGCCTGTATTGAGGATTATTTTCCCAAATGGAAAATTAAGCGAAGAGAAGCTATTGCGCTATCTTTCTCAATCGAATACTGCTAATACAAATACATCAGGTTTGATGTCATCTCCACTGCAATATGTGCTGCAAAATCGTGAAAGTCTGGGAGTCTGTAAAGACAACTTTCAGGCTGATGCTGGACAGAAAAGTATGGGATCAAAAGCTTTTCAAATTTCTGACAAAAAATATTTAGTCCAAATCCAATGTTTTCTCGCCGCTTATCAAGGTGCATTTGAGTATGTTTTATGGATTGATGAGTCTCCAAAGCCGCGGGTTATCCCACTCCAATTTGATAGTTTCCAAGAAGCAAAAGAGGGCGCAAAGCCAACTCTTATCACTGATCGAGCGATCGCTGGCATGCCCAGATTTAATCTGCGATCGCAAATGCTAACTAATTTCACTAAGTTTCGGGGCTTAGGTGACTGCGGTTCATCAGCTATTTACAAATTAGATGGCGATCGCATGGTTTTGCAAGAATATCGCGCTAAATACGAATGTGACGGTAAGTATGTTCAAGACTTCCCAATTATTTATCCATAGCGATCCCTCGATCTTGCCATACTCTATAATCAAACTATAATCAAGTAGTAATCATTCATGGTTAAAATCTAGGTGGCCTTAAAGTTTAAGTTTGCGATCGCTTCAGATTTACATATCGCATTGCCTCATACAATTTGGAATCATCCTGCCAGATTCCATCTCGTCGAGTATAGTATCTCCGCATTTGAAGAGGTGCTATCGCAACTGGCTAACCTAGATTTAGACTTTCTACTTTTACCTGGTGATCTGACCCAACATGGCGAAACTGAAAACCATCAATGGCTATCTAAAAGACTTGCTCAACTTCCCTATCCTGTTTATGTGATCCCAGGAAACCATGACGTGCCAACCATGGAATCTTTCGATCAGTTTACTCCGCACTACACTAAGTTCGGCTTTGCCTCTGGACTCACTGAACCACATAAACTTTATTATGAATGCGAAATATTACCTAAAGTGCGCTTAATTGGCTTGAATTCCAATCAATTTGATGCTGATGGTAAACAGATTGGCTGGATTGATGAAGAGCAGTTGACATGGTTGCAATCAGTTCTTGCTCGTCAAGATTATGAACTGAACTTAGTGACGATTCATCATAATGTGCTGGAACATATGCATGAACAGTCACACAACGCTCTGGGACGGCGATATATGCTTGGTAATAATGAGCGATTGTGCGAGATTTTACACAAAGCAAATGTAAAATTAGTCTTTACAGGACATCTCCATGTTCAAGATGTTGCCTATAGCGATCGCTACAATCTCTATGACATCACCACAGGCTCTCTAGTCAGCTATCCTCATCCTTATCGTGTTCTCAACTATACTTCTGATGTATCAGGCGATTGCTTAGAAATCACATCTTTTCGGGTCAAGTCAATTCCTGAGCAGCCCGATTTATTACATTTCTCGCGAGAATGGATGGGCAGTCATTCACATCCATTTGTTCTCAACTTATTGACTCAGCGCCCGCTCAATCTACCTTTAGAAATTGCCGAAACCCTTACCCCCGAACTTCGCTATTTTTGGGCATATATTGCCGATGGTGATGCTAAATTTGAGTTTCCCAATTTCCCTAGACGAGTCAAAAAATATTTTGAAGCGTTTAGCGATATTCCTCCCAAAGACAATGATGTAACTTTAGTTCTCAAATAATGCAAAATATTAATTCTCCAGTAAGTGGAATGATGCAAGACTTAAGCGATCGCGCTTTGACTGCTGAATAAATGTACCTTATTGACTAAAATACTAACCTTGACACAAAATAATATAAAAACATGATATTTATCAATCCTAAAATAGACTTTGCCTTCAAAAAAATCTTCGGCTCTGAAGATAGCAAAGATATCTTAATTAGCTTTCTTAATTCCCTGATTTATGAAGCACAGCCCGTCATCTATGACCTAGAGATTCTCAATCCCTATCTAGCGCCAAAAATCCGTGGTGTCAAACAGACTTACCTCGATATCAAAGCAAAAATCACTGATGCGGAAACAGGTGAGCAGCGCACTGTAATTATTGAAATGCAAGTCTTGAATGTGGAGGGATTTGAAAAAAGGATTTTGTATAATGCCGCTAAATCCTATTCTATTCAACTGACAACTGGTCAGGGCTATAATCTCCTCAATCCAGTGATTGCACTGACGATCACTGATTTTGTCATGTTTGCAGATTTGCCTAATGTCACCTCACGCTTTGTGCTAAAAGAAAAAGATTTTCTCATTGATTATCCAATTTATGACATTGAATTAATTTTTGTGGAACTGCCAAAATTCAAAAAGAGCTTACCAGATTTGCAAACTATTATTGACAAATGGCTCTATTTCTTAAATAATGCCCGCAGTTTACAAGATATCCCCACTGAGATGGATACTATACCTGAAATTAAAAAGGCTTTTTGCATCGCCAATCAAGCAAGTCTGACAGTCGAAGAATTGGATGATCAGGAAAAAAGTGAGTTTTTTATTCAAGATCAACGTGGTGCAGTTACTAGAGCTGTCAAACAAGCCGTTAAACAGGGACATGAGGAAGGTAGACAGGAAGGTAGACAGGAAGGCAGGCAAGAAGGTAAGCAAGAGGGTAGGCAGGAAGAACGCAATGAGATTGCTAGAAAGATGTTAGGCATTTTTGATGAGCAAACAATCGCCCAAATGACGGGGCTAACTTTAGAGGAGATGCGATCGCTTCATGATTAACGCGATCGCCTAAACTTCCGTCTTTGCAAGATGCATTTTATCCAGCCATTCGATCAAACTATCAAGCTGTTTATCATGAGAGAGCGTTCCCAACCCTCTCACGGTGACATTACCTTGATTAAACACAAAGCGCGATTGTAAATGACTGGGCAAATATTGATGTAGCAACTTCCATGCTGGCCCCTCCATTTTTGACTCCAAGACAACGTGTTGCTTGCCATCTGGTTTAATGCGAGAGAAGCCAATCCGCTTAGCAATTAGCTTTAGTTCCATTACTTTGAGGAGTTGCATCGCAGGAGATGGAACATTGCCATAGCATTCAGTCCAGTCTTCAATAATTTCTGTAAGCTCACGCCTAGAGCTTACAGAAGCGACAGATCGATAGGCGCTCATTTTGCGATCGCCGTCAGGAATATATTCCGCAGGGATAAAGGCAGTAATCGGCAGATCGATCTGCGTATCATCCACTTCAGGAATCTCGGAGCCGCGTATTTCAGCGATCGCTTCTTGCAGCATTTCCATGTATAAATCAAAGCCAATTGTATTAATTTGTCCTGACTGCTCTGCACCCAATAGACTACCCACACCGCGAATTTCCATATCGCGCATCGCTAACTGATAGCCAGAGCCGAGATGGGTAAATTCTTGGATTGCTTTGAGGCGTTTGCGAGCGACATCGGTTAGCTCACCTGTAGCTTGATAGAACAACCAAGCATGAGCTTGAATACCTGCACGACCAACGCGACCGCGCAATTGATAAAGTTGGGCGAGTCCAAATCTTTGAGCATCCTCAATGATGATCGTATTCACCCGCGGAATATCTAGCCCTGACTCGATAATCGTGGTGCAGATCATCATGTCCGCTTCGCCACTGTTAAAGCTGAGCATGGTTGCTTCGAGTTCTGACTCTGGCATCTGTCCGTGGGCGATCGCCATTCGCACCGATGGCATCATTTCATGAACTCGTGCTGAGACTTCTTCGATGTTATCAATGCGCGACACCACATAAAAAACCTGACCACCGCGATCAAGTTCTTGACGAATAGCGGAATGCACTAACTCAGGATTATAGCGAGAGAGATGGGTCATGATCGATCGCCGCGATGGTGGCGGGGTTGTGATCAGACTCATTTCGCGGACTCCAGACATTGCCATATATAGAGTGCGCGGAATCGGAGTTGCCGATAGAGTCAGCACATCGACTTCCGTTTTCATGGTTTTGATTTTCTCTTTTTGAGCAACTCCGAAGCGTTGTTCTTCATCGATTACCAGTAAACCCAAATCTCTAAATTCCACATCTTTAGATAGAAGTTGATGCGTACCGACAACAATATCTAGTTCACCAGTTTTCAGCTTTCTAAAGATTTCTTTCTTCTCGGATGTCGTTCTAAATCGATTGAGCAGCGCAATATTTACAGGATAGGCGGCATAACGCTCTTGCAAGCTGTGATAGTGCTGCTGGGCAAGAATCGTAGTCGGTACTAATAGGGCTGATTGCTTACCTGTAGTTACGGCTTTAAAAATTGCGCGAATAGCAACTTCAGTCTTCCCAAATCCGACATCGCCGCAGACGAGGCGATCCATCGGGCGCGAACTCTCCATATCTTGCTTGACATCTTGAGTTGCCTTAAGCTGGTCAGGTGTGGCTTGATAAGGGAAAGAGTCTTCCATTTCTTGCTGCCATGGGTTGTCTAATGGAAAAGCATAACCAAGTTGTTGAGCGCGCTTAGCATAGAGTTCCAATAAATCAAAGGCAATTTTCTTGATTGCTTTTTTCGCTTTACTCGTGGCACTTACCCATGCCTTACCAGTCATTTTGTGCAGTTCGGGTTTAGCTTCATTCATGCCTCGATAGCGCGATAAAATCGACATCTGATCGACAACTACGCGCAATAGTCCATCGGCATATTTGAGAACGAGATATTCGCGAGTTTCATTGTTGACAGTCAGCTTCTCTAATTTGATAAACTGACCCACCCCATGATTTTTATGCACAACATAATCACCTGCGGATAGTTTATTTAAATCAACCTGTTTAGAAGTGGCGCGTCTGCGTTTACGCACATAATTGGGAGTGCCGAGAGCATGTTGTCCAAAAAATTCGCGATCGCTAATTACCGCAATCCGATAAGTGGGCAACACAAAACCCTGTATCTCAGCGATGCCTGAATATTTCAGGGCGACTGCTATGCGTAGGTTATGAGTTTTGTCGATCGCAGGATAATCACGGACATTTGGGATAAATTGCGCTTGGCAGTCATGCTCTTGCAGCAACGCCACTGTCCGAGAAGGTTGCGCCGAGATGAGAATAATTTTATATTTTTGTTCTCGATAGTCACGGATGGTTTGAGCGATCTTCGCGAACTGATGTGGAATCGCGGGTATAGAACGACTCGACATATTTATGCCGCGATTCTCTTCGGCTAGTTCTAATAGATCAATGCGATCAAATTTTTCTATTTGGGTTAAACATTCTGCAAAAGAGCGATGAAGTTTGCTCTCTTTTCTTGCTTCTCTCTCTTCCTGGAAGTGACAGAAAAAACTCTCGGCAGATTCATACCAGCGATCGCAATGAGCTTGAACTTGATCGATTTCATCAATTACCACTAAGCAGCTTGCTTGATCGGGAAAATAGTCTAAGAGCGAAGCTGTGGAATGCGGATGAACGGCGAAACCTTGACTGCTAAATTCATCTTTTTGTTTATCATTTAACGACTGATCTGATATGTCTAGACCACCGAAAATATGACCATAAGTATAACCATAAATATGACCATAACTAATTGGTGTCAGCAGAACTGAAGGAATGCTATCGAGTGGTCTCTGAGTGGCGGGATCAAATTCGCGAATACGTTCAATCTCATCGCCAAACCAGTCAATCCGCACAGGGACTTCGCTAGAAACTGGGAAAATATCAATAATATCGCCACGTCTGCTCCATTGTCCTTCTATCTCGACTGTGGATGTATTTTTGTAACCCATTAGCGCTAGATGTTCAGCAATATCACGCAGTTTCATCTCTGTGCCAATTTCCAGAGATAAGCAGTAATTTTTAAATTCTTCAGGGCTTGGCAAATGTGGTTGAAGGGCGCGATCGGTTGCTACGATCGCCACTTTTTTCTTGTCACCTTCGCGATCGCTCCAGTTCACCAAATCGGCTAAAACCTGCATCTGTCCCCAAACAATCTCAGATTCAGGCTGATACGGCTCATAAGGCAACGCATCTGAATTTGGATAAAAATGAACAGTTTGCCAACCCATCATCTCTAGCTGCACTGACCATCGACCAGCCTCCTCAATCGTGGCAGCGATTATCAACATTAACCGCTCTTGCTTTTGGCTTAGAGTTGAGCTAACTAGCCCTTTTCCCACTCGCGATAAGCCCGAAAGCGTTAGTTGATGCGATCGCGCCAGCTTATTCTCCAATTCATCAGTGAGAGGCGATCGGGCTAATGAACGAATTACAGAAGAAAATGGCATAGTCTATAGGATTAAATAATCCCCTAAGGTGTTGATGGACGCTTTGATCTGGGGGTTTTTTTCGTCACTTGTGACTCCTTTACAAGAGTCTTTTGGAGTTCTTGTACCTGCTTTAGAGTTAACCCAGTAAGTTGAACTATTGAATCCATAGCAATATTAGAACGAACCATGTTTAGAGCGATCTGATTAGCAGCTTCAGCTAAGCCTTTAGCTAAACCTTCAGCCTTGCCTTCAGCCTTGCCTTCTAACAATATTTCTTGATAAATTACAGATTCTTTCATAATCTCGCTCCTTAGTAATTTTCGGATGATCTCTTTGCTTAGGGCCATACCAGATATTATAGCGGTCGATGAAGCTACGTTGCTTTGTACCTGTTTGTCTTCAATATTTTCAATTTGCCTCGCAATTTGTTTTAATGTTTCTTCGGGATCATCGGTTTTTGATAAAGTCGCGAAAGGCAATAGTCCCTGATATTGCAGCAATAGCTCTGTTGACTGCTCCCACAAGCGAACAACGTTAAAATTATGGGTTAGTTTTTTCAGCTCAAATTTTGTTTCGTAAACTAGGGAAGATTGGCTAGGAGTGAGATAAATAACAACTTGATGTACTTCTCTTTCTGGAAATTTGCGATGTATGCGTAATCGATAATCTGCCATCCGAAAGGGGATGTTTTTATTTGGTTCAGTTTGAAATTCTAGGTGTAGAATTATTTTTGATGATTCTAAAAATATTACTGAGTCGGCACGAATTGGCTCAACTGAAAGTTCTGAGGGTTCGAGTTTAGTGAGAGTTATGGGTTCTCCGAGTAACCAACTGGCAAAATCGGTAGAGAAAGTTTCAGCAAGAAATTTACAGATATTGTCAATCATTGCGAAATTTTATCATCGCCATGCTCAAACACTCACGGTAAAATAGCAAAATCACAGTAAAGAGTTTTTAATAAAAATTATCTATGTCACAACCCACCATTGAATCAATTTTACAAGAAAAGCGCTTGTTTGCACCGCCTACTCATTTCTCCCAATCTGCTCATATTAAGAGTCTTGAAGAATACCAACAAATTTACGATCGCGCTAAAGCTGATCCTGCTGCCTTTTGGGCAGGGCTGGCGGAGACAGAACTAGATTGGTTTCAGAAATGGCACACAGTTCTTGATTGGCAACCGCCCTCTGTGAAATGGTTTGATGGCGGCAAAATCAATATTTCTTATAACTGCCTCGATCGCCACTTGACGACATGGCGCAAAAATAAGGCGGCGCTAATTTGGGAAGGCGAAAATGGCGACTCTCGTACTCTCACCTATGCCCAGTTACATCGCGAAGTTTGTCAGTTTGCCAATGCATTGAAACAATTGGGAGTAGAAAAAGGCGATCGCGTTGGCATTTATATGCCGATGATTCCTGAGGCGGCGATCGCAATGTTAGCTTGTGCCAGAATCGGCGCGGTACATGGTGTGGTGTTTGGTGGATTTAGTGCTGAAGCCTTGCGCGATCGACTGGTCGACTCTGAAGCAAAACTGGTGATTACGGCTGATGGTGGTTGGCGTAAAGATGCGATCGTGCCTTTAAAAGAACAAGTAGATATTGCATTAGCAAATGAATCTGTGCCTTCGGTTACCAATGTTTTAGTTGTAAAGCGGACAGGGCAAGATATTCATATGAGCGCAGGTCGTGATCATTGGTGGCATGATTTGCAGCAAAGCGTTTCGGCTAAGTGCGATGCCGAGCCAATGGATAGCGAAGATATGCTATTCGTTCTCTATACTTCTGGCAGCACGGGTAAACCGAAGGGAGTCGTGCATACCACCGCAGGCTATAACCTCTATAGCCACATAACCACCAAATGGATTTTTGACATTAAAGATACTGATGTCTATTGGTGTACGGCAGATGTGGGATGGATTACAGGACATAGCTATATTGTCTATGGTCCATTATCCAATGGGGCAACGACATTGATGTATGAAGGAGCGCCCCGTCCTTCTAATCTTGGCTGTTTTTGGGATGTAATTGAGAAGTATCAAGTTACGGTTTTCTATACTGCACCTACAGCAATCCGTTCCTTTATCAAAATGGGAGAACATCATCCTAATACCCGCGATTTAACTTCGCTACGTCTATTAGGAACTGTGGGTGAACCGATTAATCCTGAAGCATGGATGTGGTATCACCGCGTCATTGGTGGCAGCCGTTGTCCGATTGTCGATACATGGTGGCAGACAGAAACAGGTGGCATCATGATTACCGCACTCCCTGGTGCTGTGCCTACCAAACCAGGTTCAGCGACACTTCCCTTTCCAGGGATTATTCCTGATATTGTTGACCTTGATGGCAATCCTGCTGAAGCTAATGAAGGCGGTTATCTAATTGTGCGTCATCCGTGGCCGGGAATGATGCGAACGGTTTATGGCGATCCTGAGCGCTTCCGTAAAAGCTATTGGGAACATATCGCACCCAAAGATGGCAACTATGTTTACTTTGCAGGCGATGGCGCTCGTAAAGATGAAGATGGTTACTATTGGGTGATGGGTCGGGTTGATGATGTGATTAATGTCGCTGGTCATCGTTTGGGAACCATGGAAATCGAGTCGGCGCTAGTTTCCCATCCTGCGGTTGCTGAAGCGGCGGTGGTTGGGAAACCTGATGAATTGAAGGGTGAAGATATCTTTGCTTTTGTGATCCTTGAAGGCGATCGCCAACCTAGTGAAGAACTTGCCAAAGAACTCAAAAAGCACGTTGTTGCTGAAATTGGCGCGATCGCCAGACCTAGTGAAATCAGATTCACTGAAGCTTTACCAAAAACGCGATCGGGCAAAATCATGCGGCGACTATTGCGATCGCTTGCTTCTGGTCAAGAAATCACTAGCGACACTTCTACATTAGAAGATCGTTCGATTCTTGATAAACTTCGTGAAGGTGTCTAAATCAGCAGCAAAGAAGGTTCTAAACCTTCCCAGTGAAGATTTAGCGTTGCGGCGCAACGCTAAATCTTGATGTTGTTTGTTGACCAGTAGCTATAAGTCTCTCTAGGCTATACTTTTTGTTGCTACGATGGCATTATTTACTCACCAAAACTATGACCTGCGGTAATTATGAATCTTGAACTTCTCGCAAAATTTCAACAAATTTATAAAGATTTGGATCTGTTTCCGCTAGTTGAAGCTGAGGATATTCAAAAATTTCGGGTAGACTATGGGATAGAGGTCAAGGTGCGGCTGAGGCGCGAAATAGAGGCTTCTGAGAAAAATGGCAAGTTTATTTTTGCGGGGCATCGTGGTTGCGGTAAATCTACGCTGTTGAAGCGCTTGGCAAATGAAATGGCGGATCAACATCATGTGGTGTTTTTTTCAATCGCCAATTTGATTGAGATGACAGCCGTAACACATACGAATATTTTGTATGCGATCGCTTTGTTAATGCTCAGCCATGCTAAAGATTTAGGTATAAGCGTAGCTGAAGATATTAGCGAAACTATCTTAGGTTGGAATACCACTGTACACAAGCAATCAAAAAGCGAAGAAACTAAAGGGGGAGTGGGTTTCGATCTTAAATTCCTAGAGTTATTTTCCGCAAAACTACAACAGGAAAAAAGTTTTCGTGATGGCATAGAGACTACTTTTGCTAAAAAGATTTCTGACCTCGTTGGCAAAATTGATCGCCTTGCGGCGACGATTCAGATTAAAACCAAAAAGCCTGTAATTGTGATCATTGACGACCTCGATAAGTTGGATTTGCCCTTAGTCGAAGCGATTTATCGCAATAATATCAAGGCTTTATTTTCACCCCAGATTCGGATTGTGTTTACGATTCCTGTTTCGGCAATCCAAGAGCCGCAGGTCATGGGTGTGCTAAATTCGGAAGGGGTGGTGCGTCCACATCTGTTTCCTGTCGCTAAGTTTTTTGCTAAGAGCGATCGCCATAATCCAGAAGTGGAACCGATTGCTAAAAATCTAAATATATTCTTGCAGGTGTTAGAAAAGCGCATTCCTGAAGGCTTGATCGAGCCGCAAACTGCTCGTGCAATGGTATTAAAGAGTGGTGGCGTGATGCGGGAGTTGGTAAGGATTGCGCGGGAATGTTGTACGGAATGTATGGTGCAAATTGAGATTGAGCCAGATCGCGAAGATATCGTGATCGATCAGGAGATTCTCAATGCTGCCTTGCAGAATTTGCGTCATGATTTTACGCGACAGATTGGCAGTAGTCTTTACGATTTGCTCGTAGAGATATACAACACTTCCGAAGTTGAGGATTCTAGTAACGAAGGGTTTGTGAAGTTGTTGCATGGCTTGATGGTGTTGGAGTATGAGAATGCTTCGTTGTGGTATGGTGTGCATCCGATTGTGGTGGATTTGCTGAAGCAGAAAGAATTGATCAAGGCTTAGAACGTTACGATGGAAAAAGATCATAATCAACGGAATTTACGGCGCTTGCTGATGTCGTTGCAAGCCAGCTATGGTAGGCTGAATTTGTTGATTGCGATTTGTGATAATTGGAAATATCGTGATGAGTTGATTGGTCGCTATGAGCAGGAATTAGGGGCTAAGGGGACAAGTTGCCATCGGGTCAGAATTGAGCGCCAGCAGACGAGTTTAAAGCAATGTTTGCAGGATTTGGCATCACAAGAACCTGATTTAATATCGGTCGATAAACCAGCGATCGTAACAGTTTTGGGTGCAGATGAACTCTTGGGGATTCGGCTGAATGAGCCAAAATCGGCTCAGGAACAATTTTTCTTTTCGGCACAATGGACAAGGGAAGGATTGCGCGATTTTAAGTTTCCGATTGTGATTTGGTTAACACCTGACATTGCGACATCTCTAGCTCAGCAAGCCCCAGATTTTTGGAGCTGGCGCGGTGGTGTTTTCGAGTTCTCGCGATCTATTTCTACCTCTATTCAAGGTTTACCTGCAACCCATCAACTCAGTAGTCAAATAGAAGCTACTCAAAAAACTTTTATCAAATCCGATCCTACGGATTTACAAAAACAGATCGATGAGTTGTTATCTCAAGATACTGAATCACCTTTGTTAGCAAGTCTTTACCTGAGTTTAGGTGATGCTCACAAGGAAAATATTCAATACAGCCAAGCCGAACTCGCCTATCACAAAGCCCTAGATTTATACCAGCAACTAGGAGAAGAGCATTCTGAGGTCGCCACCAGTCTTAATAAGCTCGCAATACTTTACGAATCGCAAGGCAAGTACAGCGAAGCCGAACCACTATATTTGCGATCGCTCGAAATCTGGGAACGCCAAATAGGAGCAGACCATCCTGATGTTGCCAACAGTCTCAACAATCTCGCATTACTTTACTATTCGCAAGAGAAATTTAATGAAGCCGAACCACTTTATTTGCGATCGCTCGAAATCTGGGAACGCCAAATAGGAGCAGACCATCCTGATGTTGCCAACAGTCTCAACAATCTCGCAGGACTTTACTATTCGCAAGAGAAATTTAATGAAGCCGAACCACTTTATTTGCGATCTCTTGAAATCAGGGAACGCCAACTAGGAGCAGACCATCCTGATGTTGCCAACAGTCTACTCAACTTAGCCGCCCTCTATTACAATACCCAATGTCATCCCCAAGCCCTGCAATCCATTCAACGCACCATCCAGATTTACAAACAAAAACTTGGAATAGAACATCCTGATACTCGAAATGCTCTCAGTTGGCTTCAGACGATCAAAGAAAAAGGTGGAAAGGGAAAAGGTAAGAAAGGCAAAGAGAAAAAGAAAGGTTTTGGAGTTCCTAATCGCTTCTAAATCGCAAGGAAAGTACAGCAAAGCCGAACCTCTCTTTTTGCGATCGCTCGAAATCAGGAAACGTCAACTAGGAGCAGATCATCCCGATGTCGCTTCCAGTTTGTTTAATCTAGCGGTGCTTTATCACCACATGCAAAGACATTCCGAAGCGATGACTTTGATTCAGAGAGCGATTCAGATTTATCAGCAAACCCTCGGTAGCGATCATCCCAATACGCAAAACGCTAAAAATTCTCTTGCCTATTTACGAGAAAGTCAAAGAAAAAGTTAAAAAGAAAAATTGGATTGTTTATAGAAAGCTGTAGGGATTGAGCATTTGCGCCAATATTTTGAAACTCTCCACCAAAATCTCTATCTGCAAATGTTCAACCCTGTTGGATTTTATCGAAAATTTATGGCTGCGTTGCGCGGTTTGGGCAGAGCATTCACGATTTAAAGAGAGTCTCAGAATTGATAAATCTCTGCGTGAATGCTCTGCCTCTACAGCCTCAAATCAAAGATTTAAGACATTTAACTAACGGCAACTTGAAATGGAGCAACTCGCCAGAGTTGCTCTAATTTGGTGGCTGGCATAGTCAGATAAAGAATATCACCTGCACTCAGAGATGCTTCTAGTAAGCTCCATCCGTGAATAGTTTGACAGGCAGTCTCGATGTAAAGAGGAACAAAATCCGCAATCGTTGATACTTCGCATACAGGTTTTCCACAAAATGGATGATTGGGCGTGATCATGGTGGCGATCGCGACCCATAGACTATCCGCGACAATGCCATTGCCGAGTATCCGTCCACCTAGTGCCGAAGAGGCAAAGGCTGGAGCGGCAATTTCGGGTGGACTGAGGACGGCTTCAAAATCAAATACTTCTTGCGCCATGCTCGCGTAATAAGGATCATCGTAACGCACGACAACTCGACAACGGGGCGCAATTCCCTTAGCATTAAGCGCGATTTCTAGATTGGCGGTGTCGTTACTGGTGACGGCGAGCAGACTTTCGGCTCGATCGAGATTGGCTGCCTTGAGTGTGGTTGGTAAACTAGCGTCGCCATGAATAACAGGAATATTATGCGATCGCACTGTATCTAAAAAGCGATTATTCAGGTCACGCTCGATAACGAGAACTTCGTAACCATAGCTGACTAATTGCAGTGCTGTCTGGACACCGACACTTCCTAAACCACAAATCACAATATGGTTACGTTGGGGAACTCGCGCCGCATCCCAGAAGTTTCGCAGTCTCGAACCCAAAATAAAGTCATTTAAAATCGCGTAGAAAATCCCAATTACCGCCGTGCCAATCAGCATCATCACAATCGTAAAAACTTTAATGCTATCGGAAGCATGTTCGACAACT
>JAYTWB010000183.1:0-6570 GCA_043743655.1 Cyanobacteriota bacterium
CTTCTAATCTTACTTCTTACCCGTCTTACCAGCCTTACGTCTGACGATTTCACCGAGGTAGCGAATACCCTTGCCTTTGTAAACTTCAGGTGGACGCACAGCGCGAATCTTGGCGGCTAGATTTCCGACAACTTCTTTGTCAATGCCAGTGACAACAATAAATGTGCCTTGGTTGACCTTTTTGCCAGACGCATCTTCGACTTCAAGTGAAACTCCTGTAGGAGGAACAATATCAACGGTGTGGCTGTAACCAACAGTAAGAACTATGTTGCTGCCACTAAGGTTGGCACGATAACCAACGCCCTGGATTTCTAGACGGCGCTGAAAGCCAGTTGACACACCTTCAACCATGTTGGCAACAAGGGTGCGAAAAAGACCATGCTGCTGGCGTGAAGGACGCGACTCGTTAGCGCGATTGACAATCAAGTTAGTTTCTTCTTGAAGAATTTCGACAGTGTTAGGGAGCAAACGCTTTAGTTCGCCCTTAGGTCCTTTCACTGTCACTTCTTGCCCTACGATGGATACCGCAACCTTAGGAGGCAGAGGGATAGGACGTTTTCCGATACGAGACATATCTGTTTTCCGTTGCTTGTGATGTTGTTTGCTGAATTACCAGATATAGCAAAGGACTTCACCGCCGACTCCCTGTTTGCGGGCTTCGCGATCGGTCATGATGCCTTGTGATGTGGAAATAATGGCTATGCCAATTCCACCCAATACACGCGGTAATTCTTTAGAATTTGAGTAAACTCGTAAACCAGGTTTACTAACACGCTTGAGGCGCTTAATAATTGACTGACGATTCTTGCCTTCGTATTTGAGGGCAACGACCAATCGGCGGTCGATGTTTTCGCCAGTTTCTTCAAAATCTGCGATGAAACCTTCTTGTTTCATCACTCGGGCAATGCTCAACGTCATCCTTGTTGCAGGAATCAAAGTTGTTTGATGCTTCGCAAGCGATGCATTGCGAATGCGGGTAAGCATATCCGAGATGGTGTCGTTGGTAGCCATCCTTATCTCCTAAATTCGATCTACTTATGATTCTCTAAAGGGCATACCAACTGCTTTCAGGAGCGCACGTCCTTCTTCGTCCGTGTTGGCAGTGGTAATGATGGAAATATCAAGCCCCCGAATTTGCTCAATACTGTCGTAGCTAATTTCGGGGAAGATAAGTTGCTCGCGCACACCGAGGGTATAGTTACCACGTCCATCAAAACTCTTAGGGCTAACACCGCGAAAATCACGGATGCGAGGCAATGAAAAGTTAATCAGACGATCTAAGAAATTGTGCATCTTGTCGCGGCGCAGGGTGACCATCATGCCAACGGGCATTCCTTGTCGCAGTTTGAAACCTGCGATCGCCTTCTTAGCTCTAGTTACTACGGGCTTTTGACCAGCGATCGTAGCAATTTCGATCAAAGAAGCTTCTAAGGACTTGGCATTCTGGGCAGCTTCACCCAAACCACGATTGATCACAACTTTTTCAAATGTAGGAACTTGATGAATGTTTGTGTACTTGAACTGTTCCATCAATTTGGCAACAGCTTCATTTTTATAGACTTCGGTGAACTTTGTAAGCATTTTATCTCCCTCGATGGATTTTCCTGGGCTTGGTCAGGTGTTGGTAAAACTATTTCTTGTCAGTCTGAATAGAATCGACGATTTCGCCAGTCTTTTTCAACATTCTTACTTTCTTGCCATCTTCCGTAAAGGTGTAGCAAGAGCGGCTAGCGGTCTTTTCCTTTTCGGAATACAACAGAACTTTAGAGCTGTGAATCGGGAACTCACGTCTCACGGTTTGACCAGATTCTCCGTCAGCTTGAGGCTTGACGTGTTTGGTTTTCATGTTCACACCTTCGACAAGAATGGTGCTGTCCTTAGGAAAAACCTGTAGAACCTTAGCAACGGTTCCCTTAGAGCTTCCTGACATCACTTGTACCACGTCATCTTTTTGGACATGAATCTTAAAAGATTTACGGTTTCCGCGATATTTGGGCTTTGGCTTAAACGGCATTACAGTACCTCTGGCGCTAGGGATATGATTTTGGTAAAGTTTTTATCCCGCAGTTCGCGTGCAACTGGACCAAATACGCGCGTTCCTTTTGGATTACCGTCTTGGTTAATGATTACAGCAGCATTGTCATCAAAGCGAATTCTCATACCGCTTTCACGGTTAATAGAACTGCGAGTGCGGACAATTACGGCGCGGACAACATCAGATTTTTTGACTGGCATGTTTGGAGAAGCGTCCTTGACGGTGGCGATGATTACATCCCCAACTCCACCAAAGGCGCGGTTACCGCCAGCCAATACGCGAATACATAGAAGCTTTTTAGCTCCGCTGTTGTCCGCTACATTTAAATAGGACTCTTGTTGAATCATGGCTTATGCTTCCGAGCTAGATGAGAGAATCTCTACAACTTCCCACCGCTTTGTGCGACTAAGGGGGCGGGTTTCCCGAATTTTGACGCGATCGCCTTCACGGGTCTTGTCTTCTTCATCGTGGGCTTTAAACTTGGTGGTCTTGACCACGATTTTTCCATATTTAGGGTGAGAGGTACGATTTTCGACCGCCACAACCACTGTTTTTTGCATTTTGTCACTGACGACAACGCCAACTTTTTCTTTTACTGCCATTGCTTTACTCTTAAGTTTTTAGGATTTTCGCTCTTAAGCTCTGGACTGGCGTTCGCGCTCGACAGTCATCAGTTGAGACAAACGATGCTTAGCATGCTTGAACTGATGAGGTTGGACGGGTTGTCTAGTTGCCAGTTTAAACCTTAGATCGAACAGCTCTTTCTTGACGGTCAAGATTTGAGCTTGCAGTTCATCATCAGACAACTCTCTAGTTTCTTGGACTTTTGGGAGTGCCATATCTTTACTCCTTATCGCGAATAACAAAGCTAGTTTTGATTGGCATCTTGGATGCAGCAAGACGGATCGCCTCTCTTGCAACTTCTTCGGTTACACCTGCCACTTCAAACATGATCCGACCAGGCTTAACAACTGATACCCAAAATTCGGGAGCACCTTTACCAGAACCCATACGGGTTTCAGCAGGGCGCATAGTTACAGGTTTGTCTGGGAAAATACGAATCCAGATTTTGCCACCACGGCGAATGAAGCGGTTCATTGCACGTCTGGCAGCTTCGATTTGACGAGCAGTGATCCAAGAAGGCTCTAAAGCCTGCATGGCATAATCACCAAAGTTGATTTCGGCTCCTCTGGTAGCAGGTCCCGCCATCCGACCGCGCTGCTGCTTACGAAATTTTGTACGTTTAGGACTTAACATAATTCAGAACTCAAGGGTGACAGAAATTTATCCTTCAGCGCTAGAGCGATCCTCAAATTGAGGACGGCGTTGCTGCTTACGACGAGGTTGGGCGGCAGGAGCAGGAGCTTCTTCACCTTGAATGATTTCGCCTTTAAAAATCCAGACTTTGATGCCGATGACACCATAAATAGTTCTGGAAGTTTTGTAGCTGTAATCAATATCAGCGCGAAGAGTATGTAAAGGAACACGACCTTCACGAACCCATTCAGTTCTGGCAATTTCAGCGCCGTTGAGACGACCACTGATCTGCACCTTGATGCCTTCGATTCCGGCACGCTGCGCTCTTTGAATCGCTTGACGAACTACGCGGCGGAAAGAAACACGACGTTCGATTTGCTGAGCGATGTATTCAGCGATTAGAGGCGCTTCGGCATCAACTCTAGTTACTTCGGTGACATTAATCCGAACTTGGCTAGTACCAGTCTTTTTAATCGATCCATCTTGTTCGAGATGTTTAACAAGTCCGAGGCGCAACTGCTCGATACCTGCTCCACCGCGACCAACGACAACGCCGGGACGAGCGGTGCGAATCTCTAGATCAACTTGATCGGCTTTACGATCGATTAGTATCTCGGCGATACCTGCGTTGCTGAGAGTTTTTTCAACAAACTTACGAATCTTGTGGTCTTCTTCAGCCAAGATGCCGTAACGATTTACATCAGCAAACCAACGGGAAAGATGAGATTTGGTGATGCCGAGGCGTAACCCTGTTGGGTGAATCTTCTGACCCATACCTATTCTTCCTCCAATGGTTTGACGGTGATCGTAATGTGGCAAGTGGGCTTAAGGATTTGATAAGCACGACCTTGCGCGCGGGGACGGAAGCGCTTGAGGCTAGGCCCCATATCGGCAAAGGCTTGACCAATGACTAATGATGCAGGATTAAGTCCTGCGTTATGTTCAGCATTAGCAACTGCGGAACGCAATACTTTGGTAATGGGTTCACAGGAGCGATAAGGCATAAACTCTAGAATCATCAATGCTTCGCGGTAGCTGCGACCACGGATTTGGTCTAATACTCGGCGTACCTTGTGTGGTGACATCCGAATATATTTGGCTACGGCAGGGATTTCGTTTTGAGCGAGGATCATTTTTAACTACCTGTCTACCTATCTCTTAGCCTTTTTGTCGCTCTTGGCATGACCGCGGAAGGTACGAGTAGGAGCAAACTCACCGAGTTTGTGTCCTACCATTTGCTCCGTGACATATACAGGAACGTGCTGTTTACCATTGTGGCAAGCGATTGTATGACCAATCATTTGCGGAAGGATGGTGGAAGCGCGAAACCATGTTTTGATAACTTGCTTTTCGCCTTTAGCGTTAAGCTTTTCAATTTTGGTCAATAAGTGATCAGCAACAAAAGGACCTTTTTTTAGCGATCGCGTCATAATCTGTACTCTCCGTACTTTTTAATTCTCAAACTGCACAAGATGTAAATCTTAAGCGTTACGTCCGCCCTTACCGCGCTTCGATGACTTGCGGCGGCGACGAACAATCAAAGCATTGCTGAGCTTTTTCTTCTTGCGAGTCTTGTAACCCAAGGTTGGTTTACCCCAAGGCGTAACAGGACCACTGCGTCCGATAGGAGCGCAACCTTCTCCACCACCATGAGGGTGATCGATGGGGTTCATCGCCATACCTCTGACTTTCGGACGGCGATTTAACCAACGGCTACGACCAGCTTTACCGAGGCTGATATTGCTGTGGTCAAGGTTGCCCACTTGTCCGATGGTTGCAAAGCATTCTTTACGAATCATACGAACTTCGCTAGAAGGAAGCTTAAGAGTGACAAAATCGCCTTCTTTAGCAGCGATTTGTGCGCCAGCACCGGCTGATCTCACGATTTGACCACCTTTACCCGGAGTCATCTCTACGTTATGTACGATTGTACCGAGAGGGATATTTGATAGTGGCATAGCGTTGCCGATTTCAAAGGGAATACCACTTTGACCAGCTTGAATTTTATTGCCAACAGCTATTCCTTTGGGGCTAAGAATGTAGCGTTTTTCACCATCTTCGTATTGAAGAAGAGCAATTCGCGAAGTACGGTTGGGATCGTATTCGATCGCAATTACTTCGGCAATAATGTCACGCTTGTTACGTTTAAAATCGATGATCCGATATAGACGCTTGTGACCGCCGCCACGTCTACGGCTAGTGATTACACCACGGTTGTTACGACCTCTTTTACGATGGACGTGAGTGGTTAAAGACTTTTCGGGCTCTGATTTTGTGATTTCCGCGAAGTCAGAGACAACAGTTTGTCTAGTACTCGCGGTATACGGTTTATATGCACGAACGCCCATAAGTGTCTAATGTTGTTAAAGAACAGTTCTCTGGTTTTTTTAAGCTTTGGTGGCTTATACGTCTGGGAACAAATTGATTTTGCTGCCTTCGGCTAGGGTGACAATCGCTCTTTTGATTTGAGCGCGTTTACCCGCAAACTTACCAACACGACGCGCTTGTGCGGGTGGGTTGTGGGTATTTACTTTCTTGACTGTGACTGAGAAAAGGCTCTCAATTGCAGCTCTGATTTCAGGCTTAGTAGCATCATGAACAACATCAAATGTGTATTTGTTGCTCTCTAGTTGTCTGGTTGCCTTTTCATTGAGCAGAGGGCGGCGAATGATGTCGGGCAAGCGACGAGGATCAAAACTGGTAGGTATCTTAGCCATGATTTTCTTTCTTTTAGTCAGATTCCGTTATTCTGCGTCTATGACCGCTGCTACCAACTTCTGATCACCACCATATACTGCGTGGATTTTTGCGATCGCTGAGCGAGTCACTACAATCTTCTCAGAGTTGATAATGTCAAAAATATTAAGCTGATCAGCGGCAATCAGTTGCAGCTTTTGGATGTTACGAGCAGACAGAACCACATTTGGCTCTTTGCACTCAGTGATCATCAAGGTTTTTTTACCAAGAGTCACACCCCAGCGCTCAAGCGCCTGACACAGTTCTTTGGTCTTGGGCTGAGAGAGGTTTATGGCAAAGTCTTCAACGACAATCAAGTCGGCGGTGCGACTGATAAATGCGGTGCGAAGAGCAAGACGGCGCTCTTTGCGGTTCATTTTGGTTTCATAATCTCTAGGCTTTGGTCCAAAGATTACGCCACCGCCACGCATGAGCGGAGACCTAGTCGAACCTTGACGGGCGCGACCTGTACCTTTTTGCTTAAAGGGCTTACGACCACCACCACGGACTTCGGAGCGGGTTTTGGTACAAGCTGTACCTTG
>JAYTWB010000184.1:0-1779 GCA_043743655.1 Cyanobacteriota bacterium
CATTGGCATATGAATATCGGCATATGAATATCGGCATAGTTGGTTTGGGATTGATTGGTGGCTCGCTAGGTTTAGATATCCTTGCTTCAGATCAAGATAACTATGTATGGGGCATCAGTCGCAATCCTGAAACCTGTAGACAAGCTGTGGAGATTCAAGCTGTAAATGTGGCGAGTACAGATATTACAGAAATTGCCGATCGCGTTCTTAGTCAAACAGATATCGTCATCATCTGCACGCCGATCGCGGTCATTTTGCCAACGATCGCTGCGCTTGCACCAAAACTAAACTCTAATGTAATTTTTACAGATGTCGGCTCCGTTAAGGCGGCAATCGTGGAACCTGCGTCAAAAATTTGTCAGCAATTTGGTCAGCGATTTGTGGGTAGTCATCCGATGGCTGGGACTGCCTTTCAGGGCATATTAGCCGCTGAATATAATCTGTTTCAAAATCGCCCCTGTGTGGTTACACCTAGCACAGCCCCTGAGGCTGTCGAAAAAGTGCGATCGCTCTGGCAATCAGTCGGGATGAATGTGTATGAATGCAGTCCTGAAGAGCATGATCGGGCTGTGGCGATGATTAGCCATCTCCCCGTAATCATTAGCGCCAGTTTGATTAATGCTTGTCAGCAACAAGAAGATGTGAGCGTTCTCAAGTTGGCACAAAATCTAGCTAGTTCTGGTTTTCGAGATACCAGTCGTGTCGGCGGTGGCAATCCTGAACTCGGTCGTCTGATGGCGGAATATAATCAATCAGCATTGTTGCGATCGCTTCAGACTTATCAGCAATCTTTGCAAGCAGCGATCGCTTTAGTCGAGAACCAACAATGGGAACAACTCGAAGCTTGGTTAGCGAATACGCAAAGCGATCGCCTGTTTTATGTTGTGGAGAATTATGTTGTGGAAAATTACGTTGCAGAAGATTATGTTGCCGAGCCGTAATTACTGCTCGGCGATGTGATCAATTTTTTCGCGGATCGATAGCTGGATAAGCGCGCGGAATAAGGAGAGTCCAGAGAAACTTGCGCTAATAAAAGCAGCGATCGCCCAACCTGAATATGCACCTGCAACTAATAGCACGGCTCCTGCTAGCACCAAAAAGCCTGTGAAACAAGCATAAATTAAAGCTTTAACGGCAATATTAATCCGCTTGAGAGTGCGATCGCTTTCAGAAGATTTGACCTGAATCATTAATTCACCGCGTTCAATCCGTTCTTCCAAACGCTCCAGTAAAATTTCCATGCGACTGGGTTTATTGAGTTGATAGATCAGAAAATCTTTTGCTTGTCCCGCCAATGCGCCCAGAGTATTACCTCGTCCTTTAGTCAAGACAATACTTTTAACAAATGGTTGAGCCGCAACAGTGAGGTTATATTCAGGATCAAGTATCCTCGCGATGCCATCTAATGTCGCCAGAGACTTCAGAATATAGGTCATTTGTGGCGGCAAACGGAATGGTTGCTTTTCAAAAATTGCCACAAGTTCACTCTTGATTTGTTCAAAGGCGCGCACATCAACAGGTTTTTCTGTGAATCGATCAAGCATAAATTTCATCATCCGTTTGACAGGACTCATATCGGCGATCGGTTCGATCAGCCCCATATTTGTGAGCATATCCACGACTTCGTTGGTGTCTTTTCGCAGCACCGCAAAAAAAGTTTTTGCCATCTGATCTTTATTCATGGTCTGCACTTCCGCCATCATGCCATAGTCGTAAAAAATGAGACTTCCATCTTTACTGACGGCGAGATTTCCGGGGTGTGGATCGGCATGAAAAAAG
>JAYTWB010000185.1:0-3564 GCA_043743655.1 Cyanobacteriota bacterium
CCTTTATCAAGATACACAGTAGAGATAAATTTTGTCAACACCTAAGCGAAACTTTTTTAATCAAATTTTAGGTCGGAGACCATAAGTGCGATAGCGCCAGTAATCTTGCAAAATTTGAGCATGGTCAAAACATAGCTGTGGTGGTGTTTCCCAAGCGGCAAACACACCGACAGACTTAGCATCATCATCAGCTTTTGGCTCACCCACTGCTTCAGCCATATATACAGCACTGATCGTGTGCATCCTTGCATCACGGCTAGGGTCAGAATATAGCCCTAACAAATCAATTAGTTCTACCTTTAAACCAGTTTCTTCTAAAGCTTCACGCCTTGCTGCATCTTCCAACCGTTCGCCATAATCAACAAATCCGCCTGGGATTGCCCAACCGTGAGGAAGATTCATGCGCTCAATTAATACAACTGGTTGATCAGGGCGATCGCGCAAGGCGATGATGATATCAACCGTTGGCACAGGATTTCGGTAAGTCATTTGATCTCTTGGCGCTGTGCGCGGTTATTTTTTGGCGCTATGCGCGGTTATTTTAGAGAGTAATCACAGCTACAAAACTGATCTTGCGTCTAAGTTATCATGCAAACTTATAATCCGAGAGCGATAAGCATCACTCGGCAGGAGAGTATTTCTTTGATTCCAATCAGTATAGAAATTGTAGAAGGTAATCCTAACCTTGCCTCTCTCTTGGGTTGGCACTTACAACAAATTGGCTATTCGGTGTTTCAGGCAATGAGCTGTCAGCAAGCAAAGTTAGTATTTCAAAAGCAGCAGCCAAGCTTAGTGATCTTAAGTACCGACTTACCCGATGGGGATGGTGTAGAGCTATGTCGTTGGCTGTATAAACAGAGAAGCTCTCTGATATTTGTAATTTCATCGCGTACTAATGAATCTGACATTGTGGAGGGTTTAAAAGCGGGCGCAGACGACTACCTTTCTAAACCATTTGGGATGCAGGAGTTTTTGGCAAGAGTCGAGGCGCTAACTCGCAGATTACGCACATCCGCGCCACCTGCTTGTCTTGACTATGGAATGTTAAAGATTGACCTTGTGCAACGACAAGTCAGACTTAAGGGTAGCGCGATCGATTTAACTCCACAGGAGTTTAGCTTGCTGTATGTTCTCGCTCAGTCTGAGGGCATGGCGCTCAGTCGAGCCGAACTGTTGCAACGCGCTTGGCCAGATGAGATTAATAATCCCCGAACGGTTGACACTCATGTTTTGTCGTTACGAAAAAAACTAGAGGTCGATCCCCAACAACCAAATTTGATTCAAACCGTGCGAAATATTGGTTATCGCTTTAATCCCGAAGCCCTAGCGCGATCGCCTTTGCGTCCTAGTACTCAAAATACTCCCAACTTAAACAATTCAAATAGCTCGAATAGCGATCGCCTTCCACAGTTCACCGCCCCACCCAGCCGTTCTTTTGCCAAATATTAGCGAAAGTTGCGAAGAAATATGCTTTGCGTACACTTTTTGATAAACCCGCGATCGCTTGATACCCATTAAATGATATTTTGAGACACGATAAGCTTTATATGTGACTGCAAAAAAGTTAAGCTTTTATAGCTTCACCGATTGTATTTTTTACATATTTTTTAGATTTTGACTTAAGAGGCTGGAGTAAGCTGCAAGCATGGTAACAACCGCAGAGAAATTATCAGTAGGGCGCATCACAAAGGTCATTGGTCCTGTTGTTGATGCCGAATTCCCAAGTGGCAAAGTCCCCGAAATTTATAACGCCGTGATCGTAACTGGTCGTAACTCCGCAGGACAAGACATTAATGTCACCTGTGAAGTTCAGCAATTACTCGGTGGCAACCAAATTCGTGCGGTCGCCATGAGTACCACTGACGGCATCGTTAGAGGTATGGGTGTAAGCGATACAGGCGCACCGATTACCGTTCCTGTTGGACCTAATACCTTAGGTCGCATCTTCAACGTATTGGGTGAACCTATTGATGAATTAGGACCTGTTGAAACTGAAGAAAAATTCCCAATTCACCGTCCATCTCCTGCATTTACCTCGTTAGAAACCAAACCAACCACATTTGAAACGGGCATTAAGGTAATTGACCTTCTCGCACCATATCGTCGTGGTGGCAAAATTGGTCTATTTGGTGGTGCTGGCGTAGGCAAAACCGTATTGATCCAAGAGTTGATCAACAACATCGCTAAGAAACACTCTGGCGTATCTGTATTTGGTGGTGTCGGCGAACGTACCCGCGAAGGGAATGACCTTTACCATGAAATGAAAGAATCGGGCGTACTTCAGTACCTCGCTCTGGTTTACGGTCAAATGAATGAGCCACCAGGTGCGCGTATGCGTGTTGGCTTGACGGCTTTGACGATGGCGGAATATTTCCGTGATGTGTCCAAGCAAGACGTATTGTTGTTTATCGACAATATTTTCCGCTTTACTCAAGCTGGTTCCGAAGTATCGGCATTACTTGGTCGGATGCCATCAGCTGTTGGCTATCAGCCAACTTTGGCGACAGACATGGGCGCTTTACAAGAGCGCATTACTTCAACTACTGAAGGTTCGATTACTTCAGTTCAAGCGGTATATGTACCTGCCGATGACTTGACTGACCCCGCTCCTGCAACTACATTTGCCCACCTTGATGCAACCACCGTGTTGTCTCGTGGTTTGGCTTCTAAGGGAATTTATCCTGCGGTTGACCCTCTCGATTCTTCTTCGACAATGTTGCAACCAGGTGTGGTCAGTGATGAACATTACCGTGTTGCTCGTGGCGTACAAGCAATTCTTCAGCGCTATAAAGAACTTCAAGATATCATCGCCATCTTGGGTCTAGACGAGCTGTCTGAAGAAGATAAACTTGCGGTTGCTCGCGCCCGTCGGATTGAGCGCTTCTTGTCGCAGCCTTTCTTCGTGGCTGAAGTATTTACTGGTTCACCTGGTAAGTATGTCACCCTTGAAGAAAGCATCAGTGGTTTCGATCGCATCCTGAAGGGTGAGCTTGATGATCTTCCTGAGCAAGCTTTTTACCTCGTTGGCAACATCGAAGAAGCGATCGCTAAGGCTGAAACACTCAAGGCTGGTAAGTAAATATCATGACCCTAACTGTAAAAGTAATTTCTCCAGATCAAACGATTTTGGATACGGTTGCAGAGGAAGTGATTTTGCCCAGTTCCACAGGGCAACTTGGTATTTTGACCGATCACGCTCCTCTGATTTCAGCACTCGAAACAGGCGTACTGCGTTTTCGTAAAGATAAAGCTTGGGCGGCGATCGCTTTAACAGGTGGTTTCGCTGAAGTTGAAGAAAACGAAGTAACGGTTTTAGTCCGTAGTGGCGAACTGGGCAGCACGATCAATCCTGAAGAGGCTCGTAAAAAGCTGGAACTAGCTGAGCAAACTTTGGCTGGTATTAAGGCTGAAGATAAGCAAGGCAAAATTCAAGCTGAGCAAAATCTGCGGATCGCTCGCGCTAGAGTTCAAGCAACTACTGCTGTTTAATTTATGAGCTTTCGCTTTGCGAAAGTTTTGAATAAAGCAAAAAAGAGAGAAGCGATCGCTTCTCTCTTTTTTGCT
>JAYTWB010000186.1:0-11260 GCA_043743655.1 Cyanobacteriota bacterium
CAAGACTCGAAGAATTAACTTGATTGTAGGCATTTTAGATAGACTTTTTTAAAATAAGGTTAATTGTTGTGGTGGTGGAACTAAATTGTTCCAAGGCAAGGCAGGTACAGGGACATTGGCTTTTTCTAGCATTTCCTGAAAATATTTGGCATTATGTGGCGATCGCTCTTCAATAGGACAGTGCATAAAAAAATAAACTTGAGTTCCATTGGCTAACCAATCGCGCAAATGAGTCCCCCATTCTTGCAAAAATGGAGTGTTTAAATCGCGATCAGGATGGCTAATGAAGCGAACAATACTAAATGGTGCAGTTATCACAGGTTGTAGAGGCAAATTTGGTTTGCGGCGCTCTTGCTCAAATAGCGCGGAATCAATTTCATCGTTAGACGGCAATTGGTAGATAGGACGCGAATCTAGCAATACTCGACCCATACCTAAATTTTGTAATAGTGCGTCTAGGCGATCGCTATGTGGCGCACTAAACCAATCAGGATGACGCACTTCTAAAGCAATCCGATAATCTTTAGTTGGTAGTGCTTTGAGGAAATTTTCTAAATCACCAAAATTGGATGGACTATAGCTAGGAGGCAGTTGTACAAATGAGGCGCCTAAGCGATCGCCAAAACTGGAGATTAAATCTAAAAACGGCAAAGTTTGCTGGATATGCGGTAGTAGCAAACCGTTATGAGTGAACTGTTTAGGAAACTTTGGACAAAATCGAAATCCTGAGGGTGTATCTTTTGCCCAGCGTTCAATAGTTTGGCGATCAGGGATCACATAAAAAGTCGAATTTACCTCCACCGTTGTGAGGCGATCGCTGTAGAGATGCAAAAATTCAGTTGAGCGACTACCTTTCGGATAAAAATCACCAATCCAGCCCTTATAAGCCCAAACTGCACAGCCCAAATAAAATTTAAAGTCCATATTTTTTAAATATTTTCTAAACTGAGAAAAGCGAAAACTTACCATGAACTACTTCTGCTCTTTGGCGGGAAGATAGGGAGTTGGTCTTCAGCAAATAACCTTCAAGGACAAAAAAATACATAATAAAACCTAGAGGAGCGCCACGCGCTCTTCTAGGTTTTATTATGTAAAAGAAAAGAGGGCTGCATTGCGACCCTCTTTTCTTTTACTTGATTTGGCTAAGTAACTGCTTAATTGTTTTGATTAATTCAGGCGGATGATAGGGCTTAGTTAAGTAGGCATCTGCCCCCTGCTTCATGCCCCAGTACTTATCAAATTCTTCACTTTTAGTTGTACACATAATAACGGGTACATCCTTTGTAGAAGCGTTACTTTTGATCCAACGGCATAACTCGTAGCCATTCATTCGCGGCATGACCACATCAGTAACAACAAGATCAGGAGTCACAGCTTTAAGCTTTTCGACCGCATCAGCGCCGTCATGGGCTTCCGTAACTTCCATGCCATATTGCTTTAAATGTGCCGAGACCATCTCTAACACCATCGAACTATCGTCCACTACAAGGACTCTTACCATAACTTCCTTCCTGCTTTTCCAGTTGTGCATTAACGCCGATCATGTCGCTAATACAATCTTAAAATTTGTAAAACCTTAAAGATGAGATAAGGTTAAAGTAATGCCCAATATTATCGGTATTGTTGACAGTATATCAGAATGCAACTTGGTTAGATTGCTATGGTGATGGTTGCGGTTGAAGGTTTGAGCAAGATTTATAATATTGCTGTCAAAGAATCTGGGTTAGTTGGGACACTCAAACATTTTTGGCATCGTCAATATCGAGCGATCGCTGCCGTTAAAGATATTTCTTTTACGATCGAATCGGGCGAGATAGTCGGGTTTTTAGGAGCAAATGGGGCGGGTAAGACCACAACTCTAAAAATGCTGACAGGCTTAATCAATCCATCATCGGGAACAGTGCAGGTAGCTGGACACATGCCATTTCGGCGTGACACCAATTTTTTGCAAAAGATCACCTTAGTGATGGGGCAGAAACAGCAATTAATCTGGGATTTACCCGCACTAGACTCATTGAAGATGAATGCGGCAGTATATGACATCCCTGACAAAATATTTAAACATCGCCTCGGTGAACTGACTGAGATGCTATCTCTGGAAGGTAAGCTCACGCAGCCAATGCGCAAACTATCTCTCGGTGAGCGCATGAAAGCGGAATTATTAGCAGCCCTGTTGCACCAGCCACAGGTATTATTTTTAGATGAGCCAACGCTGGGTTTAGATGTCAACGCTCAAGCCAGTGTGCGGGAATTTCTACGCGAATATAACGATCGCTATCAAGCCACGATTTTGATCACAAGTCACTATATGGCAGACATCACCGCTTTATGTAAGCGAGTGTTGCTGATCCATCAAGGTGGGCTGATTTATGACGGCAGTCTAGAAGGACTACACAATAATTTCGCGCCCTATCGGGAAGTGCGTATTGAACTAGCGCAACTAATTAGCGATCGCCAAGCTTTACAGAAATACGCAAAAATCCTAAATATTGACGGTCAGACGGTATGTTTTTTAGTGCCACGAGAAGATTTAACCAGAGTCGTCTCTCAGATTTTGGCTGAACTCCAAATTATCGATTTATCAGTCAATGAACCTGCGATCGAAGAAGTAATTGGGCAAGTTTTTCGTGCAGGTAGCGTAAATATTTAATTAGCAAAACTTCATCTCTGCTAGTTCATGAGCTAGAGAGTGGCAAAATCAATCGACTGAGAATGCGATTATCTTCTAGTTGGTATAGAGATAGCTCACCACCTGCTTCTATCATCAGATTTTGACAAATTGCTAGATGTAGGCCGGGAGGCGTATCTAATAACGAAGGTGATAGAGGATCGATCGCCCGACCTTGATGTAGCTCTTGGAGTAAAGATGCATCAACTACACCATAGTCAGTAATTGATAGTTCTAAAAGCTTCTCGTCAATCTGACGACACCAAAGATCGATACGTCCACCAACTTCCGAGCGCCCACAGGCAAATAGTAACAACTCATTTAATATCATCTCCATCTTGGCGATGTCACCGCCAACAACAACATTGGCTTGGTTGTGTACCTGCGACCAAATTTGTCTCTGTTTTATTAATGAATCAACACGTTCCAACCCTCGTTTGAGCATACCTGCGAGGGGAGCTGTCTCATAGTTAGGACGCAAGCGCCATTGCTCTTTACGAATAATTTGTGGTATCGGCGATAAAGAGCCCTGTAATTGCTTGAGAGAGCTTTGTAAAGTCACATTGTTAATGCCGCCAGTACCATTAGCACGAGCATCGGCATCTAATAAGCGCTGTACTCCGCTACTGACACTGCGATAGATATCTTCTAAACGACGATGCTTGTACCAGTTGAGACGTTCTAATTCTTGGCGATTATGCTTAAGATGCTCAACCAGTAACAAATGTCGGCGTGACCAAGCAAGTTGGTTAGCTAACATATTAAAAGCTTGCAACTGGCGATCAACCCAGCGCCGCCCAGCGCGATCGGCAACCAAGATCATTCCTGTTGGCTGATGATCGGGCGTTGTTCGTAAAGCCGTCACCATCATATGTCCTAGTGCAGGAGCGTTGAGCCAAACCTTAGTCGCTTCTGGCAAATCATGAATACTAAGCGGTAAAATTCCTTCACTTTGGATCGCCCACTGCACCAGCGGGTCTTCTTCGATCGCGATCAGGGTTTCGCTAATTGTGAGTTGATATTCGTCACGACTGGCAAATACTGAGGCAATCTGTCCACCTTGTCGCCCAGGGAGCCAGACCACTAAGACCGCAAGAGGAGATTGAGTCACCTGAGCCATTAATTGCGTAGCTGTATGGTGTAACTTTTCGAGGGTATTTGACTGCTGTAAAGCAACCAGACCAAACTGTACGGCTTGATGAGACTTTTGGCGCTCATCAGATAAGCGTTGCAATTCATTCTGGTGAACGATCAACCCAACTTGCTGAGCTACGGCTTGCACCATCTCACGTTCAGGACGAGACCATGTGCGCGGCGCTTCATGGGCAACAGCTAGGATACCTTCTAAGGATTTACCAATCGAAGTACTGCTGATAATCATTGATCGCACTTCTAGATCGAGTAATGAGTTACGCCATGAGAGAAACTTAAAGTCACTATCGAGATTTTCGACAGTTGCAGCAGCATCAGATTGCTCCATCATCTGCACATCGACAGGTGCTAGTCCTGCTAACTGATTAGGGATCGGGCGGCGGTTTTTGGGATGATACTGGAAATCGATCCGAAATGTATCATTGTCTCGATCGTAAGTGGCGACCCAAAATCTCTCTAGGCTTAGTCTCTGACATAGTTGTTCAGCAGCTTTATCTAGTGCAGCTTGCCAATCACTATCCGAGTAAATTGCCCGCGCAATTCCAGCTGTGAGAATTTGATCAGAAGCAATGCGAGCGAGTGTGACTTCCATTTCTTCCAAAGGAGCCGTAATCGCTGCTAACTGGGCAGCTCCACGCACAAAATTACGTTCATCGTCAGTCCAGAGTCTCGGCTCGTCGCCTTCTACAGACAAAAATCCTAAAAGCTCTGACTGAAAAAATATCGGGGCAATGATTACGGAGACTGCTCCAAATTGTTCCATTACCCGATTACTAACTTCACCTTTAGTCATTGATTTGGCATCAACGACAACGACAAGTTGATCCTTCGATAGGGCTTGATACAAGCTAGGAGCATTTTGTACCGTCACTCCAGCTGTATTGTCAACTGCTTGCTTGCTCTTTGGACCTGGTTGGCGATTGGCTGTGCGCCGCCAAAAGTATTGATGTTCGCGCTCAAACCAGTAGATATTGGTGTGATCGGGCATGATGAAACTGTGCGTTTCTTGGACTATCTCTTCAAGTCGTTCGTTGAGTGCAGGTATGTTGCGAATTTTTGCGAGTATTTGAAATAAGGGTTCATCTGGACGCTTAGTATTTTGATAGTGCCACTCTGCATCGAGACGACTAAGAGTTGCGCCAAGCGTACCGAGAACGACAGATAGCCTTGCTCTTTCCTCATTGCGTGGTGCAACATTCCACAGATTTGAGCCGAGTAAAACTAAACCAAAGCTGCGATCGCGATGGTAAATTGGCCAAATCAATGTGCCTTGAATATCAAATTTCTGAGCTACTTTTTGCCATTCACCACTACGTTTTTCTTGACGCAAATCAGCGATCGGTACAGGTTTACGTTGCAAAATCACCTGATCGAGCAAGTCTCCTGCATTGAGCGCAAATCGTTCTTTTAAAAATTTAATTTCACCCGCAGGCGTAGTCCCGCCTTTGCCAGCAAGTCGGTGATTTTCTGGCTCATAAAGTGCAATCCAGATTAATTTATATTCAAAATTGTCACGAAGATAGTCGAGTGTTGCTGCCAATAAGTTGTCGATACTATCTTCATCACGCAAGAACTGCATGATTCGCCCAAGGTTAACAAATTGGCGATCCCATGGGTTAGCTCCTGCTTGACTCATATTTTTGGCCTGATGTGTTTGACTTAAGTATGGCTAGCGGCGTACTTTGACAAGCTGAAAGTGTTTGAAGTGATCTAGAGAGTTAGAACAGTATTTCATCATAAGCGTACAATCTTTAGCCCAGAAAGTCAGCAATACATCATACTTTTCTCAATCTTTATCACAAAAGCATAAGTAATTACTTAAATTAATTATGCTTTTATGATCATTCCACTAACCATTCTAGAGATCGCTCGCCAATTTGGAGAGGAATGCTGACAGCCTTGCCGAGGCGTGGTCGGTCTTTGGTGGTCTCAATAAATTTTTGTACCTGATCAACTACGCCCCAGTCACTGAGATATGAAGCGATCGCATCAAGGTGTTGTTCAAAGTCAGCTTCACTCATCTCAAAAGATTTCTGCTCCTGATAGCGCCACATTACTTGTAGAAAAATTTTGCCTTGAGTTTTGCGGAGCTGCACATCATAGGAAAAGTCCCATTTATTGGCGATCGCTTGTCGTAATTGTTCACCTGTCATAATTGCAATGCTTTAGTTAGATTTGCTTGTGAGTCTTGCAACATTTGCTCTCCTGTGACCGCATCTACCTTTGCCCAGTACATTAACAAGGCAAGTTTAACGCGATTGCCTGATTTTTTTAGCAGAGTCTGAGATTCCTCACGGCTAATGAAGGTGAGATCGCAAATAATCCGCATGGCACGATCTTCAAGTTTGCTATTTGTAACTGCCACATCGATCATGCGATTGCCATAAACCTTACCCAGTTGCACCATTACGCCTGTTGAGACAGTATTAAGAACCAGTTTAGTCGCTGTACCCGCCTTTAATCTGGTCGAACCAGCCAAAATCTCTGCACCAACAAGAGGACGAATCTCGATATCGTACTGGACGGGAAATTGTTTGGGCGGCACACAGCAGAAGAATACAGTTTTTGCGCCCCGTTGTTTTGCAGCTCTCAGTGCGCCATGCACATAGGGTGTTGTCCCACCTGCGGTAATTCCAAATACAACATCGCGATCGCAAATATTCCGCTCTGCGATCGCCATGGCTCCATCATCTTCTCGATCTTCAAGTGCTTCTGAGCTTTTTACCATCGCATTCATGCCCCCCGCCAAGATGCCTTGAATCAATTCAGGATCGCTACAAAAAGTGGGCGGACATTCAGCCGCATCTAGCACACCTAGCCGACCGCTAGTACCAGCGCCGACATAAAACAATCTGCCACCTTTAGCGATCGCCTCAGCAATCAATGTAATGGCTTGAGCGATCGCCTCTTTTTCTTGTCCAACGGCGGCGACTGCTTTGGCATCTTCTCGATTAAACAATTCGACAATTTCTAAAGCACTTAGCCGATCTAAGTTGTGGCTATCAGGATTTGCTTGCTCTGTTAGTAAATAACCGCGATCGCCAGTTGGTTTTTCTATTGATTTTTTTATTGATTTTTCTATCACTGCCCAAACTCAACTCTTGCTTTTTCGACAATTTCTGCCGTAATCGTATCACTAGCCTCCGCCAGTGCAATTTGCTCGATTCTTTGACGAGCTTGCGATCGGACAAAGTAAGGAATATTTTTAAATTTGATCTTGGCTTCAGTTGTCCACATTAAGCCTTCAGAGTTATCTAGATTTTGCATAGTTTTAATTTTGCATAGTTGTATCCTAGCAACAGATTTAGCAAGAGCTTTACATCTATACAAAAAACCACAAAACGCCAAAAAATAAAAAGCGGCGCAATGCGCCGCTTTTTATTTTTTGACATTTATCAAGAATTATTGTCTGACCAATTTTACAGGTTGACCATCAGCTTGTAACTCTCTGCCATCAGCGGATAGAGTGTAAGGCTGCTCAGGAGGCGCTTGAGGTGGCTTCTCCCCATTAACAGAATCGACTTGAGAGACAACCTTGCCATCTTTGATGGTGATTTTGCCAGCGGTTTTGATTTCCTGCACTTCGTCTTTAGTCGAAATTGCCTTGAGCGTAGCTTCAAAAGTACCTTCTGGTTTAATTGTCCATTTACCCGAAACTGACTTTACACCTTCTTTTTCAGCATCAGCTAAGACTTTAGGGTCTAAAACAACTTTGTACTCGCCTGCAATCTTGTCAAGGCTAGCAGGGTTGGTATTTGCTTTGTCTGGAGCCGCTTCAGTAGGTTTCGTGGAGGCAGAAGCGCTAGGAGATGCCGATGGGGTCGTAGTGGGCTTTGCGGTTGCTGTAGTTGTTGCCGCAGTTTCAGTGGGTGCAGGTTGCTGACAAGCTGACACAATCGCAACACAGCTAAGTGCGATCGCTGCTAGGATGCTTTGCTTCAAAGAATAGTTAAGTGATTTTTTCACGATTAATTTGAAAATATAGGTGACAATAAGTGACAGGTTAGATTGAAGCCTTGAGATACTTGCATCTGCAAGATACTCCGTGAATTATTTCTTAGCAAATCCCTTGCATCATAACTTAGAACCTGTCTGATCTAGCGATCGCGATGACAATCCCTGAATAAGCCCTGATGCAAACCTCTACTTTTTGGCTAGAGGCTGCAAGCCGCTATATACTATCTATTCCTACACAGTAATTTCTCAACATTATTTCAACCGATGGCAACTATAAAATCTCAATCCAATGTTATGCGATATGACATTGTCGGGTCACGGCGCTTTAGTAATTATTGCTTTGCGGTTATTGTTGCCATAGGTGCGTCAGGATTTTTGCTGGCGGGTATATCTAGCTTTTTAAAAATTAACTTGTTGCCATTTCCTGATGCCTTGCAACTAGAATTTGTGCCTCAAGGATTAGCGCTTTCTTTTTATGGCGTGGCTGGCACTTTACTTGAACTATATCTGTTGTATGTGATCGCGATTGATTACGGTAGCGGTTACAACGAGTTTGATCGCAACAATGGCAAGGTGACAATTTTTCGGCGCGGTCGGAGTAAGAGCAACAATCTCGAATTTACTTACAAGATCGCGGATGTGCAAGCGGTGCGGGTGGAAATTCGCAATGGTCTCAGTCCTAAACGCGCGCTATATTTACGAGTAAAAGGCAAAGGTGATCTGCCTTTATCCGAAGTTGGACAGCCAATTTCGCTAACTGTCCTTGAAGATCGGGCTGCCGAAATTGCGAAGTTTTTGGTAGTACCACTTGAAGGTTTATAGCTTGAGAATCAAAATTATTGAGAGTCAAATTATGTTGCGTTGGATGATTAGTTGTTTCTTAGCAGTTAGTGTTCTGCTCACCAGTTGTTCAGGTGGTAGTGGTGTTTCAGCCAGTGTTTCGCCTAGTAGTAAATCAACTACTACGATCGCCGAAACCTCGTCTACACCGAGCGCTAGTCCTCAAAATCCTCAAGAAGCGGCTCTTGCTAAGTTTGCTCAACTAAAAGGGCTTGCCACAGTTGAGTTAAAACTAAAATCTGGAATTGTCAAGATTGAAATCGATGGTAATAGTGCGCCTTTAACCGCAGGAAATTTTGCTGATTTGGTTAAGCGGAATCTCTACAACGGCTTAAATTTCCATCGTGTGGTCAAAGACCCAACTCCATTTGTTGCTCAAGGTGGCGATCCACTCGGCAATGGCACGGGCAATTTTGTTGATCCTGTAACTTCACAACCGCGTTATATTCCCCTAGAGATTTTGGCTGATGGTGCCAAACAACCAACTTACGGGGAAGTGTTAGTGACTACTCAAAAGCCTAAATTACGTCATAGCAAAGGCGCGATCGCTATGGCGCGATCGCAGTCTCCTAATTCGGCTTCTTGTCAGTTTTACATTGCTCTTGATGATATCTACTTTCTTGATGGCTCCTATGCCGTATTTGGCTATGTGACTGAAGGCATGGAGTTAGTCGAAAAAATCCAAGTTGGCGATCGTATTGAATCAATCACGATTACGAAAGGTGCAGAAAACCTCAAACAACCTGCTTAATTTTCTAATCTCTTGACAAAAAGCCAATAAAAAAGCCTGCGATCGCAGGCTTTTTTATTGGCTACTCAACACATGAAACTTTTGTCGTAAAGCGATCGCCACTTCGGCAGGAACAAGATGTCCAATCTCTCCGCCAAAGCGAGCAATCTCCCGCACCACACTACTACTCAAAAAACTATATTCATTAGAAGTAGAAAGAAAAACTGTCTCGATATCATTTGCCAAAGTTTTATTGGTATGCGCCATCTGTAGTTCCATTTCAAAATCAGAAACGGCGCGTAGTCCACGAATCAAAACTTTGGCTTGCTTGAGGTGAGCATAAGTAACTGTTAGCCCCGTAAACGTATCAACATCAATATTCTCTAAATCCTGCGTTGCTTCACGAATCAAAATAATCCGTTCCTCCATTGTAAATAAAGGAGTTTTGTTAGGATTGCGTAAAACAGCCACGATCACCCGATCAAATATATGACTGCCGCGCTTGATTATATCGAGATGTCCAAACGTAATCGGATCAAAGCTACCTGGATAAATGGCAATCAATGTAGTTACCTGCTCGCGACAAAAAACTCATGACAAAAAACTAACAAGAGAAAACGATTATAAGACGCTTGAACCGAGATATTTACTAATCGCGGGCGAGTAAATCTCATAAATCATCGTGATTGGCTCACCGCCATGCCATAACAGATAATGTCTGCCCCAATAGGTATTAATCTCAGGATAGCCAAACGCATCGCTCACATTAGGACAAGCCCCTCGATAAAGCCCTTTAAGATCGCGATAAAGCTCTGTGTACTTTTGATTGAGGCTGACCCAAATCGGCAAAGAGGGGTCTTTTAAATATTTTTGCATTGTTGACTCTGACCACCAAGATGTGGCATGGGAAAAAATTTCCCCCGTTTGGGCTGATCGCAACCAAATCTGACGACGGATGCGGGGTGAGGCGATCGCACTAATATCAGCTGGCGCATGGTCGTCATCGTCACCGATCGCGGTCATCGCGACTACATCAACCGAAATCTCCGACTGAGTTAATAGCTGCAAATGTCTTGTCGGTGCGCCATCGCCTAACAAGAACATTTGCCAGTTTGATGATAGCAAGTTAAAAGGTAACCCTTTACGAATATCAGCTTCGCTGCCTTGCCACATTGGCTCTTCGATGCAATTCCATGAGGTCATACAAAATTCTTCTTAACAATTCGCAACATTCTCTCTAGTATAGTGCGATCGCACCTAAACCAAAAAATCATCAGCCAAAAATCAATTAGACTACAACTTGCTTGGAGTTAAGTTTGTGAAATAGACAATTGAGCAGTTATATGATTCAAACATCAGATCAAGGTGGCAGAGAAGAGCAAATAAATGACTGTATAAATTCGGGTATAGCGATGCTCTTACAAAGACAAGTGGAAGAAGCGCAGAGGGTATGGCTATATGCAGTCAATGATTTAACGACCTTAGAAACAGAGCAGTTTTGTCTAAAATTAGTCACAAATTTGGTCGCAGAAGCAAAACATCAAGAAACATTTCCCAATTGGGAAAATGCTTGGCTGTTATATCGCTATGCTTGCGAAAATGCGCCAAATCTAGAAAACTGGTTGCGATCGCTACAAGCATCACTTCAGATCGTTACCAACTCAGATGATGAGCAATTAGATTGGGAAGCCTTTACTCAGGTGATGGATTTACTCATAGAGCAGAAATTTGTCATCTCACAAAACCTAGTTCCATCTGTATTTGTGATTTTGGCACAACTGCGATCGCGATATCCTGAAGCCTTAGATAACTTTAGCGGCGAGACTTTCTATCATCTTGGTCTGCTCTATCGCCGAGAACTAAAAATCTATGAAGCGATCGCCGAATATCAAAGAGCTTTGGATCGAATTCCT
>JAYTWB010000187.1:0-2835 GCA_043743655.1 Cyanobacteriota bacterium
CTCAGTAATTTTAATATTAGCGAGTTGGCGCACTTGCGATCGCCCACCATCTGCACCGACTAATAATTTTGTTTCCAGATACTGGTCGCCAATCTCTGAACTTATTTTGACACGCATCAAATCGGAATCGGGGTCAGCATTTTTTACATATTCGATATCTAAAACTTTGGCAGGACAAATTAATTCAAGATTTGAGCATTCTCGGGCAAATTCCCAGAGCGAAGCCAAAGTTACTGAATTTTCGACAATATAGCCCAAAGCTTCTTGCCCCATATCTTCGCGGCGTAACTGCACTTGATAAGGCGAATCGCCTTCTGATACTTGGATCATGTGCATTGGCGTAACACCCCGACTTTGCATTCCACCCCACACTCCGATATTTTGCCAAATCTGACTGGAGCCATAAGCGATCGCACTAGCACGACCATCAGCCGCAAATTCCCCGCGCAAGAGATTGCCATTGCTCTCAATGATCCCAACTTTGAGATGGCGATTTCCAGCGCAATTCTTGTCGCCTAGCGCACAGGCTAAACTCGCTCCCACCATTCCCGCACCGACAATTAGCACATCAAACATTAGTTAAACTATTTTTTATTATTTGATTTTAATTTCTGAGGTTTTGATCAAAAATAGACTTGAAGTTTAGTTTTGGTTTTCCTAATCTCTATTATCGATGTTTTGTAAAGAAATATTGCAGAATTAAAGATAGTTTTAATCTAAAACCAAAAAAGATACCCAGTACAAAGCACCATCTCTATTTTCTAGGTTTTGGTCTAATAGGATTAGAGTCTCCGATACTGCTAGCAAAAATAGCTACAACTAACAAACGTGTAGGTTGGTATGGTATAGAAAACAATAGAGATTTTATGCCTGCTTCCTGCTTGCGCTCAATCGCACGCTTTAGACTTTAGAAAAAATTTTGGAGAAAGTTGGATGAGTTCCCCAGCAGCACTGTCAGCGTCATTAGTCCAGATAGTCAATTTAGAGAGCGATCTGCGTGCCGCCAATTCTCGTCTGCAATACCGTCTCAAGCTGGTTGAGGACTTGTGGGAATCAGTCCTATTAAGAGAAAGCGGTCAAGAATTAGTCGATTTATTACGACAATTGCGCGCGATGTGTTCACCCGAAGGGCAAGCACCCGAATATCCTGCTAAAGAAGTTTTAAAAGTAGTCGAAAGCCTTGACTTGCATCAAGCGACTACCGCCGCGCGTGCTTTTGCGTTGTTTTTTCAACTAATTAATATCGTTGAGCAAGACCATGAGCAGGAACAAACTAGCATTCATCGAATTAGCCCGATTAATAGCGAAGCTGAATATCCTGTCGCTACATTCCGCTGGCTATTTCCCGAACTTAAAAAACTGAATGTGCCGCCGCGTCAGATTCAAAAAGTACTTGACAATCTCGATATCAGTTTAGTGTTTACAGCGCATCCGACTGAAATTGTCCGCCATACCATTCGTGAGAAGCAACGAACGATCGCGAAGATGCTCAAGGAACTGGATCGGCTGATTGGTGATAATCAACTCGCACCACAAGCGATCGCCTTAAACTGGGAAGCCGCCGCGCTACAAGAACAAATTGCGGAAGAAATTCGGCTCTGGTGGCGCACTGATGAGCTAAATCAAATCAAGCCCACAGTGTTAGATGAAGCTGACTACACGTTGCATTATTTTGAAGAAGTATTATTTGATGCGATTCCTGTGCTTTATGATCGCCTTGCTTCCGCGATTTCGATTACTTTTCCTAAAATGCAGCTACCTCGTCACAATTTCTGTAACTTCGGCTCATGGGTCGGTAGCGATCGCGATGGCAACCCCTATGTGACACCTGAAGTAACATGGCAAACCGCTTGCTATCAGCGCAATTTGGTGATTAACAAATACATCAAATCAGTTGAACATCTCAGTCGACTACTATCGCTATCGCAAAGCCTCAGTGATGTTTCGCAAGAATTGCTGGACTCCCTTGGCGAGGATCAAATTTATTTGCCTGAAGTCTATGACATAAACTCGCTCAAATTTCGCCAAGAGCCTTATCGGCTCAAGCTAGCTTATGTAAAAGAGCGCCTCGAACGTACTCGAGATCGCAACCAAAAACTGCGCCATAGTGGTTGGCAAGCGTCAGAAATGGAGCTATCCACTAAAGGTCAAGAACATCAACTTTACAATCATGTTTGCGAATTTCTTGCCGAATTAAAACTAATTCAAGCAAGTTTAATCGAGACTAGGCTCAATCCCAAACCTCTGGAAAATCTGATCCGTCAAGTTGATGTCTACGGTTTTCATCTTGCCCATTTAGATATCCGTCAAGAAAGTACCCAACATAGCAATGCGATCGCCGAAATTGCTGAAGCGATGCAAATTTTGCCAAAGCCCTATGACGATCTCACTGAGTCCGAAAAAGTGACATGGTTAACTCAAGAGCTAAAAACGCGGCGACCAATGATCCCATCAAAGCTGAACTTTAGCGTCAGAACTAACGAAATTGTCGAAACATTTCGGATGGTTGCTAAAGTTCAGCAAGAGTTTTCGGTTGCTATTTGCAATAACTATGTAATTAGCATGAATCGTAGTGTCAGCGATATTCTCGAAGTCTTGCTGCTCGCTAAAGAAGCGGGACTTTATGATCCCGCCACAGGGAAAGGTTCACTCAGCATCGCACCTTTATTTGAGACAGTCGAGGATTTACGCAGCGCCCCACCGATTATGATCGCGTTATTTGAGTTACCGCTTTATCGCTCCTATCTTGAAAACCATCAACATCTCCAAGAGGTAATGCTTGGATATTCTGACAGTAATAAAGATTCGGGATTCTTAAGCAGTAATTGGGAGATT
>JAYTWB010000188.1:0-2417 GCA_043743655.1 Cyanobacteriota bacterium
TCACCACCAAAATAATCACCATTTGGATCGAACTAGGAAAAAATCCGTCACTAACTATACGCGAGAGGACTAAAACTTGATTAGTCAGAGCCGCCAGTACCACACCTACAGTGATCCCCGAAAAAGAAATTAACAAAGCACGCCCAAATCGATTTTCTTTGCGAGTAAGTAAATAAATACTGGCAATCAAACCAAACGATAGCCAAGTTGTAGAGGCTTCTTTTACAAAAAAGCTAATTACCCCAAGTCCTGTAAAAATCCCCAGTGAAATGTAAACATCTTTTGGGCTAGGGCTGTCAAACAGTCGCGATAGCCAAGATGGAGTAAGGCGTTGGGTGTTATTCTTTAAAACTGTCGGCAAGTCTGCCGCTAGACGTTCAGGGTAACGGATGCGATCGGGGACAGCGATCTTGCCCTCCTTGCGCGCACGCAAACGATCCATAAGGATGGCATCATAAGCTATCTCGACCATTTCTTGCTGCGACTCATGTCCTTCGTATTCGCGCAATAGGCGATCGCGTGCATCACGCACTTCCTCAAAGGAGGATTCGTCATTGACTCCTAGTTTCTCGTAGGGAGTTGGTTCGCTCATTTTTCCAACTGTAATTTCTAACTTTAAGTGTTTGTAGAGTTCGTTATGAATTCGCTGACAAGACCGCTAAGCAACTAATAAGCAACTAAGTAGCGAAAAAACTAAGTATCAAAAATAGTATGCAGTTTAAGACCTACAGATAGTATAGCGCCTCGCTTAGTTTGTGAGCTTTTAAAACTCAAAAAGTGGATATGGTACTAAGCCCCATCTCTACTTTTTAGCTGCGATCGCCATACAATTCTGTAAACTGTCATCATGTATTAACTGCTTTCTCTAAAAATTCTTTTATGTGGATCTGTCCCTATGGATTTAGACCTGATTATTTCTAATATTCTCAACCCACCGATCTTGTTCTTTTTTCTGGGCATGATTGCTGTGTTGGTGAAGTCAGATTTAGAAATTCCGCCACCGATTCCAAAATTGTTCTCGTTGTATTTACTTCTCGCGATCGGCTTTAAAGGTGGTGTTGAGCTGGCCAAAAGTGGGATTAGTCAAGAAGTGATCTTGACTATGTTAGCCGCAATCTTGATGGCCTGTGTTGTGCCTGTATATTCATTCTTCATCCTTAAAATCAAGCTTGATTCTTACAATGCAGCAGCGATCGCGGCAACTTATGGATCGATCAGTGCAGTTACTTTTATTACTGCTAGTTCATTTTTAAATCAATTAGGTATTGCTTTTGATGGTTATATGGTGGCGGCGTTAGCGCTGATGGAGTCACCTGCAATTATTGTCGGCTTAATCCTTGTGAATCTTTTCACAGCTGAAGAAAAAGCCAAAAAAGGCGAAGCCAGTGAATTTTCATGGTCAGAAGTTTTACGCGAAGCTTTTTTAAATAGTTCGGTGTTTCTGCTCGTTGGTAGTCTGATCATTGGTTGCTTGACAGGAGAAAGAGGCTGGCATGTTTTATCGCCATTTACCCAAGATATGTTTTATGGCGTGTTGACTTTCTTTTTGATGGATATGGGCTTAGTCGCGGCTAAAAGAATTAAAGATTTACAAAAAACAGGGCTTTTCCTGATTTTGTTTGCAGTTTTGATGCCGATCCTAAATTCAGGTGTGGGAATTGCGATCGCAAAATTAATTTCCATGTCGCAGGGAGATGCACTTTTGTTTGCGGTGTTGTGTGCTAGTGCTTCTTATATTGCTGTACCTGCGGCGATGCGCCTAACGGTGCCAGAAGCCAATCCTAGTCTATATGTTTCTACGGCTCTAGCCGTAACATTCCCATTTAATATTATTGTGGGAATTCCTTTATACATGTATGTGATTAATTTATTTTGGACATAAAACAATCGGCGCAAAGCGCCGATTGTTTTATCTATTTATTTTAATTATGGTTATTTTTAATTAGAGATAAAGTTATGCAAGAAGTGAAAAGAATCGAAATTGTATCTGATTCTGTTGAATCTCATAAAATCATTAAGGTTTTAGAGAAAGTTGGGGTTTTGAACTATACCGTGATCCGCAATGTCGTAGGCAAAGGAGTTAGCGGTACTAATTCAGGTGATCTGGATATGAGTATGTTGGAAAATGACTATGTAATTGCCTTCTTTTTTGCTGACAAGACCAAGTTGTTAGTTGAGAAACTCAAACCAGTAACTAAAAAATTCGGTGGAGTTTGCTATATCTCTGATGCGATGGCAATTAGTTCGATAAGTGTTAGCTAAAGGTAAGTGTTGGCTAACACTTACCGTGAAAAACGACCCTTGATTTGATTGGTTAAAGCGAGAATTTCAGGGATTCTCATTTGCATAGCGATCGCCCCAAATATAGTTAAGCCAACGCCACTGGCGATCGCCAAACCGCCCAACTCCGCCCCAAA
>JAYTWB010000189.1:0-3201 GCA_043743655.1 Cyanobacteriota bacterium
TGGGCGATTCCAGGTGGATTTGTTCGGCTCGATGAAACTCTTGAAGCTGCGGCTTTGCGGGAACTGTACGAAGAAACAGGAATTCATGATGTTTTTTTAGAACAGCTTTATACTTTTGGTGGCTTAGCGCGTGACCCCCGCGATCGCACAGTCACGATCGCCTACTATGCACTGATCAATCTCAACGAACAAAAAATTAAAGCAGCAACCGATGCCCGAGATGCTAATTGGTTTTCGCTCTCAAAAATCCCTCAACTCGCCTTTGACCATGATCAAATTTTGCAAACTGCGATCGCGAGATTACGCAGCAAAATTCGCTATGAGCCGATCGGATTTGAGCTATTACCATCCAAATTCACCTTGTCTCAACTCCAAAAATTATACGAGACTGTACTAGGTCGTACTCTTGACAAACGTAACTTCCGCAAAAAAATTATTGGTATGGACTTACTGATTGATACAGGTGAAACTGAACATAATGTATCCCACCGAGCCGCTAAACTTTATCAATTTGATGAGCCTAAATACGCACAACTAAAACAGAATAACTTTAATTTTGAAGTCTGAAATAGCGATCGCTATAAAATTCATCCAGTAGCGTGTGCGCTCTCAATTCCCTCTAATTTATGGGTTTTATGGCTTAATATAGTATGGTCTACCCAATAATCTAAACTTTATGTATAAAAGGGAAATCAAGCTTCCAAGTCAATATAAAAACAACTTCTACGATGGTTCAATTTACGATCTTGTATTTTTAGACTTAGAATGGTGTCGCGATTTTCATAAGGACGGATTAGTTGTCCAAAAGATTTTTGGTTATACACTTACGCGTATTTTAGAAGATAGCAACGAACAGTATATAAAAATTCAATTTATTGAATCAAGTACCCAAGAGAAGAAAATAATTCAAGATATATTAAATGATTTACAAAGTTTACAAGGTAAATATTTCATAGGATATGGATTATCAACTAGCGATATGTTTTGCTTGCGTGAAAGAATAGAGGCTCTAGATTTTATTCCCAAAGTCGAAAGCATCAAAGTTCTTGATTTGCAGAAAACAAGTCAGCACCCAGATTTAAATCAAGGCTTAAATAATCTATTTGCGTATTTAGGGATTCCCATTTGCAAAAAAATTAAAGGATACTATGTTTTTCGGAATGGAATTAAAGTATTACGCAAAGAAAAAGGATATGAAGCAGTTCTTAATGAAATCTATGAATATTGTTTAGAAGATGCTGAAAACTATTTTCATATTGTTACTAACTGGCAAACACAATTTCCGTTAGTTGATCGCCACAAACACCAAACTATCAACCTAAAAATTGATCCCCGATCAGAGCAACGCATCAGGTCGAGACGAGGGGCGGCTTTGCAAAGACCTTCTTAAACTATATAAACTAGGCGATCGCAAATAGCGTGAACGCATTACTGGTCGTTTGTGCCGCCAAAGTAACTAACTCCACTTCGCGCAACTTTGCCACGCTCTCAGCCACATGCAAAACATAAGCGGGTTCATTGCGCTTACCACGCTTTGGTACAGGTGCAAGAAACGGGCAGTCTGTCTCAACTAAAATGCGATCGCTAGGCACGATTTTTGCTGACTCATGTAAATCATGGGCATTTTTAAAAGTGACCACACCGCTAAAGCTGATATACATCCCCAAATCCACAAACCACTGTGTTTGTTCAGGGTTGCCCGCCCAACAATGCATCACGCCGCGAATGGGTTGGTCAGGAGCCTCGGCATTAATCTCTTGCAAAACTTCACGAGTGCATAGCGATGCTTCGCGAGAGTGGATAATCACTGGCAAATTTAGCGATCGCGCCGTCCTGAGTTGCGATTTGAACGCCGCAATTTGGTCAGTTTTACGATCTGATTTAAAAAAGTCCAAACCTGTCTCACCGATCGCCACAATACGGCGATCGCTAATCGCCAAAGATTTAATGCGATCGCCTATTTCAGGATGCCAACCCACCGTATTGAGATTTGTATCTAGCGGATGCAAACCCACCGCAAAACTCACTTCAGGAAAGCGATCCGCGATCGCTTGAATTTGCAAAAACTCATCAGGACTCACACAAGAATGTATGAGTCGCGTCACTCCATTGCTGAGCCAGCGATCGCGGACTACATCAAGATCGAGATCAAAGTCCTTGAAGTTGATATGCACATGTGTATCTACCAGTTTCATACGTTCTTATGATTGAAATTTATACTTGAAAATCTAGAAAAATAGCGAGAAAATATAACACTTGCTTATGAAGTAGCATTAATTTTCTCGCTATTAGTTACTAATTAAAGAATCTCTTAAGATTAAGGGCTAAGATTTATCTTAAAAATCAGCTTTTAGACTATTAATTTAAGCTTTATCTAACTTAGAGATATTTACTTATTCTTCGTTATCTTCAGACTGATCACTCGTCAACTGAATCAGGTGAATATGCTTATATCCAAGCTTGATTTCAAACTCATCCCCCTCATGTAAACCCATCGAGCGTGTATAGGTAGAACCGATCACAATTTGACCATTTTTATGAACGCTAACTCGAAACGTAGGTTCCCGCCCACGTCCATCTTTGTTCTGCTCAGGATTAATTGCAAACCCTCTAGCAGCAAGCACTGCCTCATAAAATTCTGTCAAATTAACGCGATCTACGCCGTCCTTGCCGCGAGTGAAATAACCACATTTTTTCGCTTGTTCGCGCTTAGGTAAGTTGTTTAGCTCTTTTGCCTTTTGAAGAAGAGCTTTTCCTGTTAAGGAAGTAGTTACAGTATCTGCCATAGGATTATCAGGAATTTCAGGTTTTTTAAATTAAAAATTTCTCTCTAAAATCAAGAGAAGTTTTACAATTTTTTGGATTTTAATCCATATGAAATTGCTTATTTATTCTCGTACATTTTTAAACACATTGAACAAAATTTCTAAAGCTACTTCCTTCCCACCAAAGAAATATGCATATATAGCTGTCGCCATGCTTTTTAGGACACAAAACCAGAATACGAGTTGCGACGCTTCGCGCCGCAACTCACTTCTTGGGTTTTTCTTTGTCCTAATACAGACGGCGGCAGCTATTTCTTGAGAGGGAAGGGAGTAGTTACTTCTGTTTACTAAAAGCGGGTGCAGTACACCCGCTTTTAGTTATATCTATACGGGAAATCATATTTAGCCGTTACAAGGCGATACTTGCCACTTTGAG
>JAYTWB010000190.1:0-4075 GCA_043743655.1 Cyanobacteriota bacterium
ACGCTGCCGCCGCCCATTTTCTTGCAATAAATGCCTTTATCAACTGAGGCAAATAGATCAGCGATCGCAAATTCACCCGCGCCAATATAGGTGTTTCGCATTCGACTAGCCGCCGCATAGGCATAACCTTGACGGCGACCGCTACCTGTGCGCGGATGTCCTGTGCGTAACTCACCTGCGCGATCGCTAATAAAGTTCTTGAGGATGCCATTCTCAATCAGCAATGTGCGCTGAGTTGGCATTCCTTCATCATCCATATCAATAGTTCCGAAAGCTTCTTCAGAGCGCCCTTCATCCCATGCAGTGAGATTTTCATGGGCAATTTTTTGACCCTTCATTTCGGCAAAAGGAGTAGTTTTCGCTTCGATGCCAGTCGTTTCTAGCAAATGACCACAAGCTTCATGGAAGATAACGCCACCAAACTGATTCGCCATAATGATCGGATAGGAACCAGACTCAACATAGTCAGCGTAAAGCATCTTACCCGCAGCTTCGACAATCTCATCAACGACTGGCTCATAGTTCCAGTTACGGAGGTAGCTAGGGTCGCTAGTGCCGCCAACTCGCTTACCGATAGATGATCGATTAGTACCATCAGCACAAAGGAGGTTAGAACCAATCGACTGGGTGAGGCGGATATCTCTGGCAAATGTGCCATCACTGGCGGCAACTAAGATTTCTTGCCAATCACGGAAATATCCTGATCGCCTTGATTGGATATGGCTTCCTTTTTTGCCAAGCAGTTGATTGGCTCCGAGCAAGATATCGCCCATCTCTCGCATGGGACTACATTGAGCAATCCATGCTTCTTTACCTTTTTTAGTGGCATAGTCACGAAACAGTTCGAGATGAATAGAGGGAATTACTGAGTTTTGAGAAGGAAGTGTTAAACCCAAAATCGAAAGGGCACGTTCTAGTGCGGATTTCAAGCCGAGGAAAGTCAGATCATTAGTGCTGACATAGCAGTCAGCTTTGCCCTTGAAGGCGCGTATCCCCGCTCCTGTCGATAGACGTGGCGAGATGCTAGTGATTGCGTCATCTTCAGCTAGACAGCTAATGTAGTTGTTGCGCTCTAAAAAAAATTCTACAAAATCTGCACCCGCGGCTCGACCTAGCCCCAACAGGATCGATAGCGGTGCTTCCCATGTTTCGTCAAAGCGATCGCTAACAGTCGCATATTCCAAGTCTGATAGTTGCTTGGTCAGTAACAGGTTACTTGTAATCATACACACTCGATACTGGTTGGTTACTGCCCCAAGTGTAGCAAATTATCAAGCTCGGAATAATCGGGCAGAGTCGTGTCGATCGCGATGCCATTTCTAAAGACAAGGCGATCGCTTTGGGGACGAGATAACAACTCACTGTAACTACGCGCTTTAAATAAAATCAAATCCGCAGGTTGCCCAATCGCCACTTTACCAAGATTGGGTAATTCCATTAGAGCAGCAGGACGAGAAGTCACGGACTCGATCCAATTATCGTAAGGTGTGTCGAGATGGCAAATTTTGGTTCCCATTTCAAATACTTGCCATAGATCATGATCACCAAATCCATAGAAAGGATCGCGACAATTGTCACTAGCTAGAGCCACCCTGACACCTGCACGATCAAGCTCCTGCACGAGAGTGACACCACGCCACCGCGGCGTTCTCTCCGCAATTCGGTCTTGCAAATACAAATTACACATCGGCAAACTGACGATGCCAATATTAGCTTCTTTGACAAATGCGATCGTCTCATCAACAACTTCCTGATCTTGCACCGCCAGACTACAGCAATGACCGCAAACTATTTGCGAACTAAAATCATGCTTTAAAGCCGCTTTAGCAATGTGATATAACGTCCGCGATTCAGGATGATGATTTTCATCAGTATGAAAATCAAGCCGCAGATTTCGTTCTTTAGCTAAACTAAAAATTCGATCTAAGTAGCGATCTAAATCTGGACTCATATGAGCAATGCCGCCCATGATTCCGCCCATGTTGGCGATTGCATCCGCAAATCGTTCACCTTCTCTAGTTTCAAAATAAGAAAGCGAGACTAGCGACACGGCTTGGAGTTCAAGCTTCTCTTTCCATTGATCACGCAATTCTTTAAAGACTTGAAAGCTGGTATCAACTTGATGTGGTGGACAATCTAGATGAGTGCGAATCGCTCTTGTGCCATGAGCATAACTGCATTTTAGTCCAAATTCCATACGGCGATAGAGGTCGTCATAGTTCCAGTTGTTCTGCTCAGTGCCATCTCGATATACGGCTTTGAGCGCACCTTGAAATGTGCTATCGAGATTAGGATTGCGTTCCCACATATGCCCTTTATCGAGATGGGTATGCAAGTCCACAAAACACGGAATCATAATCCCTTGTTTTGCATCAATGATCGGTAAATTAGTTGGTAAATTTTCTGTTTGAGAATCTGTTTGAGAAGCAGTCGCGATCGCCTTAATTTTACCGTTGCAAATTTCTATGTGACAAGGAAATAAGCGATCGCGTTGCAATGTGATATTTGCATAAACTGCTTGTTCCCCAAACAATTTATCAATAAAACAATTAGGAATGCGGATATTAACAATCCAATAATGTGAAGCTTCGATCATGATCTCTCATAGAAATTAATTCCTACTCTATCAATATGTTCGATCAGATGCGAATTATCAATAGTGATTTCATCTTTTCTTTTAGAAAGTCTTTATGTTCAGATGAGCAAATAGAGCGCGCAATCCTAACCGATAGCTCTCGATCCCAAAACCGCTAATCTGCCCGATCGCGATCGGCGCAATAAATGAATGATGTCGAAATTCTTCACGCTTATGAATATTACTAAGGTGTACTTCCACAGTCGGAATATTGACGGAAGCGATCGCATCTCGCAGCGCCACACTTGTATGCGTGAGTCCACCTGGATTAATCAAAATCCCATGCTGTACTTGAAAAGCCGCATGAATCGCATCGATCAGCGTTCCCTCATGATTTGATTGCAAAAAACTTAACTTAGCACCTAGCTCTAAAGCATCTTGAGTTAGGCGATCGTTAATCTGCACTAACGTATTGCTGCCATATACCTCTGGCTCCCGCAAGCCTAGCATGTTTAAATTTGGTCCATGCAAAACTAGGATTTTCATTATTTATGTGATAGTGATACGAAATTATTGTTTTTTGATAGTTATCAAAAGCAAGGCGGCGCATGATCGCCGCCTTGCTTTTGATTTAACGAATTTGATTTAACGAAACTGCTCAAGTGCCTCACTAAAGCGCATACTTTTGATGATTACTTCCACATTTTCGTGGGGACGAGGAATCACAGTTGCCGAGAGAAATAGAGCCTTGTCTTTGGAACTCAATACTTCGATTTTTTTGGCAGCTTCAATTCCTGCGGCGACTGACTTCTGGACATCACCAACAGGACCACGCACGATGATGGTTAGGCGAGCGCCGCTAACTTTTTCGTAACCAACAAAAGTCACATTGGCTGCCTTAACCATTGTGTCAGCGACAGAAAGTGCAGGGGGATGCCCTAACACCTCAACCAAACCAACTGCCATTCCCATAAAAGCTCCTATAGTTTCTACTACAAACAATCATAGGTCTCAATGGTATTGATTGATTGATTCATATCGTTTATTGCCGATATACTCCCTTCCCACTATAAAAATAGGCATACAAAACCAAAAATTAACGTTGCGGCACAAAGCGCCACAACGTTAATTCTTTCACTGGGAAAAGAGTAACTAACTAAAAAGACCACATTTTAGATGTTCTTTTTAATTAAGCGAGTTTGGCACGAATTGATTCAATGCGATCGCGATTTACACCCAGATCAGACTCGCCTAAACGTGAGGCAGATCGGACTTCGATGCTGTTCTTATCAACATTTACATAAAACTCAACGTCATCGACATAACCCATCAGGGCGCTAGTAAATTCTGCGTAAAGATAGTTTGCTTCGGCAGTGATGATCTTTGTGCGCGGCATACTTAAAATTACTGCCTTGAGCGATTCGAGAGCTTTGGCAGGATCACCTGTATAAGTGAGCGGCAAAATCTTATGTTCGGCATCAGTACTTTGGCTAGAGACAC
>JAYTWB010000191.1:0-1653 GCA_043743655.1 Cyanobacteriota bacterium
CCGCGATTTCGGGTGAGGCTTATCAAGTCTCGCAAGATGTCGCGCAACAGGTGATCGCCACGATCGCCAAACCAGTTGGGATATATCCTGATGATCATCCTGAGCGAGTGAAGTTAGATTTGCGACAAGTGCAAGTGCAGCAGCTGCAAGAATTAGGAATGGAATTAGAAAATATAGCGATCGCGCCTTACTGTACTTTACAAAGCGAAGAAATATTCTTTTCTTATCGGCGTTATTTTTTAAATGATGCTAATCCTCAGCCGAGAGTGCCACAGGTGCAGTGGTCAGGAATTGCTATTTGTTGAATTTAATTTCTTAGTAGAGCGAAACTTCTGTCGTCCGCTACGCGGACGAAAAAATAATCTACCCTAGACCAGTGGTTAAACGCGTCCAAAAACCGTCATAAATTTGCGAAACTTTATCATCAAGTTTGGTAATGCGATCGCTTTTAGCAAGCATTGATTCAGTTGGCTCTAGCGCTTTAATGGCTTTGAGATCATCAGGAATCATCGATTTAGCGAGTTTATTAGTCGTGCCGAAGCTATTTGCATCGCTAATTTTGGCGGCAATCTCAGGTCGCATCACATAATTTATCCATGCATGAGCACCCGTGATATTTGATGCGCCTCTAGGAATAGCCAGTGTATCCGTCCAGATCGATGTGCCGCTATTTGGCAAAATATATTTAATATTCGGGTCTTGTCTTGCCAAGCTAATCGCATCACCCGAAAAAGCCATGCACATCATCAAATCACCCGAAGCAAGCGGATCACGCCATGCATCTGTAGTGAAATTAGCGATCGCGGGCATTAGTTCGCGCAATTTTTGAAAGGCTTGCTCAATTTTTGCTGGTTCTTTAGTGTTGTAAGAATTACCCAGAATATGTAAAGCCATTCCCATCACTTCGCGCGGATCATTGACGAGCGTAATCCGCAACTTACTCTTGTGTTCCCATAGATAGCTCCAATCAGTTGGCTCTTCACCAATAATCGAGTTGACCGCCTTGACGTTATAAGCAATTCCCGTTGTGCCTAAACTTACAGGAATACTAAATACAGCCCCGCGATCGTGCGGCAATCCTAGATAGTCATCGCCAATATTATGCAGATTTGGTAATAGTTTTTTGTTGAGAGGAGCAAGTAATTTGCGATCGCGCATCTGCGAGACCATGTAGTCGCTAGGATAAATGATACTGTAGCCCGATCGCCCACCCGAGGCTTCTAATTTAGAAAACATGACTTCATTAGAATCATAGGTATCACCCACGACTTTAATCCCTGTCTCTTTGGTAAATCCGTCTAAAACTTCTTGATTATTGACATAGGTCGCCCAACCATAAATATATAGAGTTTGTTTGTCTTGAGTCACTGGACGGATGACTTCTTCTTTGCCAGACTCGTTTGTCTGTGTATCTTTCTCAAAAATGCCACAGGCGGCGAGAGTTGATGCGCCCGCCAGAGCTGATGTCGCATAAACGGATTGCTTAATAAATTGCTTAATAAACTTACGGCGCGAGATACTCATATAGCCACCGCAGTTTTAGGGAGAGCAATACAATCTTCGGGCATCCATGAAACATATACTTGGCTGTCAAAAGGTGGTGTTTTTTCGCCCTGATGATTGGAACGAATCAGCATGACTCTGACAGGTGGC
>JAYTWB010000192.1:0-7133 GCA_043743655.1 Cyanobacteriota bacterium
TTTATTTGAAGTCGCTCACTTTGTCCCTGAGAAGCCCATGTACGAACAAGTCTTTATCTTGCTGCCTCACCTCGCAACACAAGGTTGGGGTGTTGGTGCTGGTGGTGAAGTTGTTGATATCTTCCCTTACTTCGTTGTTGGTGTTTTACACCTCATCTCTTCAGCTGTACTAGGCTTTGGTGGTATCTACCATGCATTGCGCGGTCCTGAAGTTCTCGAAAATTATTCGTCATTCTTTGGTTACGACTGGAAAGACAAGAACCAAATGACCAACATCATCGGGTATCACCTGATTTTGTTAGGTTCTGGTGCTTTGCTGCTCGTATTTAAAGCGATGTTCTTTGGTGGACTTTACGACACTTGGGCTCCAGGTGGTGGCGATGTCCGCGTGATCACCAATCCGACGATCAATCCTCTAGTCGTCTTTGGCTATGTGTTCAATTCACCCTTCGGCGGTGAAGGAAACATCATTGGTGTAGATAACCTCGAAGATGTTGTCGGTGGACATATCTGGATTGGCTTGATTTGCATCGGTGGTGGCATCTGGCACATCGTTACTAAGCCTTTTGGTTGGGCGCGCCGCGCTCTCGTTTGGTCTGGTGAGGCATATCTGTCTTACAGTCTAGGCGCATTGAGCTTTATGGCTTTCATCGCTACTTGCTTTGTGTGGTTTAACAACACTGTTTACCCTAGTGAGTTCTTTGGACCGACTGCGGCTGAGGCTTCTCAGTCCCAAGCGTTTACTTATCTCGTTCGTGACCAAAAGTTGGGTGCAAACATCGCAACTTCTCAAGGTCCGACTGGTTTGGGTAAATACTTAATGCGATCGCCTTCTGGAGAAGTTATCTTCGGTGGTGAGACCATGCGTTTTTGGGATTTCCGTGGACCTTGGTTAGAGCCTCTTCGTGGTCCTAATGGTTTAGATATTGACAAACTCAAGAATGACGTTCAGCCGTGGCAAGTACGCCGCGCGGCTGAGTACATGACTCACGCTCCTTTGGGTTCTTTGAACTCAGTTGGTGGTGTGATCACTGAAATCAACGCGGTGAACTTTGTGTCTCCTCGCTCTTGGTTGTCAACTTCTCACTTCGTATTGTCATTCATGTTCTTAGTCGGTCACTTATGGCACGCTGGTCGCGCTCGCGCGGCTGTTGCTGGCTTTGAGAAAGGTATTGACCGTAAGACTGAAGCAGTACTATCTATGCCTGATCTTGATAAATAATAACAAACAATAAAAAAGAGACGCATAGCGTCTCTTTTTTAGATCACAAAAAGGAGGCGCGTAGCGTCTCCTTTTTTGTTTTAGTTGCTGCCAGTAAAGATAACGTCAGGGAACTTGCCTTGAGCTTCTGTCATCGGGCGATTTTTGCCTTCTTGCTGCCAGTAATTAATTACTTCGGTTGCTTTATTTAAAATTTCAATCCGATCTTGATCGGCAATCCAAGGCTTGCTTTCCATTTCTGATTTAAGTTGATCCCAAGCATCATCACGGGGCCAAAAGAAATACTTGGTGAGAGGGCTGAAACCTTTGCCAACGACTTGATCGACGGCGAGGGCTACGTTATTCTCTAACCATAAGATTTTTAGAATAAACTGGGACAATGCTACCAACCTCCAAGAACAGTAAAAGTTAAACTAAATATTAAAGTAGCGATCTTAGATAGTAACATGACTGAAACCTTAAAAGACCCTTCGCAATTTTTTTATATATTCGACATTGATGGCGTGATTCGTGATGTGTCAGGTTCGTATCGCCGCGCATTGGCTGATACAGTCGAGCATTTTACCGATAGTTCAAATCGCCCGGCTTCTGAAGAAATTGATGAGATGAAGGCTGAGGGAATCTGGAATAATGACTGGGAAGCATCGCAAGAGCTAATCAAGAGATTTTTTGATAATTTGGGGCAGTCAATGCCGATATCTTATGAGGCGATCGTAGAGTTTTTTCAGGGGCAGTATCGAGGTGCTGATCGCGATCGCTGGGATGGCTATATTACAACTGAGCCGTTGATTGCCACAACTGAATATTTTCAAGAATTAACGATCGCGGGAATTGGCTGGGGATTTTTTAGTGGGGCAACGCGGGCTTCGGCTAGTTATGTATTAAAGCGTTTAGCGATCGCTGATCCTGTTTTAATCGCGATGGAAGATGCGGCTGGAAAACCTGATCCAAGTGGACTGTTGCTAGCCGTGAAACAACTTGAGATCAAGCATGATCAGTCGGCGATCGCCGTTGTGTATGTGGGGGACACGGTGGCGGATATGCTGACAGTGGTTAGGGCGCGGACTTATGATCTTAGTTATAAGTATGTTGCAGTCGGCGTGATCCCACCTCATGTGCCTGAGGATTTGCGCGATCGCTATGCAGCTTTGCTCAAAGAGAATGGCGCAGATATTGTTTTAAATAGCGTTTTAGAGCTAACGCCTCAGCTTGATTTATGGCAATTGCTTTGAGCATCAAATTATTTCTAAATAATTTAAAAATAATTTTATAAGAGCCTTGCGAAATAAGGCTTTCATAAAATTATTTGGTTTTATTGAGAGCGCAAATGAGAGCGCAAAGCGCTATATTTAATTTTTAAGAATTTTAAAGTAAAAAATAAATCTTTATGTCAGAGTCCAAGCAATATTATTTTGTCGCCGCTAGCCGTAAGTATTTGTGTGAAGACGAAGGAAAACCTTTGCGTGAGACTTTGTCAGAGCGCCGCCGCAATTTTGCGGCTCGCAACATCGAGATTAACTTTTGGTTGATTGAGCAACCTGCTTTCTTAGAAGCGCCTGAGATGGCGAGTATCAAAAAGCAAATCCCTCAACCTGCGGCAGCGATCATAACCACAGACCAAAATACAATGCGTTGGCTAAAGTTACGGCTTGAATTTGTGCTGTCGGGTGAGTTCACTGCGCCTACCGCATCGATTCCAGAGCCTTTGGCATCTTTGGTAATTGTTTAATAATACTGCGCTGACATTGTGATTAGAGTTTTTCGCAATCAAGATGTTTTTGGTCTGCGTACTCAATATGAGTATGCAAATTTTGGGTTTAAGGCGATCGCACATGGTCGTAATCGCAAATATGGCGATCGCGTTTTGTACGATGTGAAATATAGTCCTATTCCCAAACCAAAAAGCTCACTAAGTTTTGATCTGATCCAAAATTTTGTCGTCCAGAAAGCGGGAAATGAGATCACTGAATGTGAAGATATCTGGCAACAGTCCCAACCCGATCATAATCTCGCGATCGCCCTATCCGATGGCGCAACTGAGTCTTCGTTTGCCCGCGAATGGGCTAAAGAGTTAGTTAATGCTTTTGTAAATCGTGATGGAGAGGATTGGTTATCGCCATTGCAAGTGACTTGGCAGCAATGGCTAAAAAATCAAGATTTATCTTGGTTTGCCAAGCGCAAAGCCGAAAAGGGGGCTTACGCGACTTTTTTGAGCTTAGAGATCGGGGCTGATTTGAGTTGGCAAGCGCTTGCGGTCGGAGATTCTTGCTTATTTGTGGTGGGCGATCGCCATCTCCAAACAAGCTTCCCTCTGCAAAGTAGTCATGAATTTAATAATCGTCCAAAGCTAATTGGAACTCAGGAGAAAGCTCAAAATATTAACTTTTTTAAAATCAATGGAGAGGCTCAGGTAGGCGATCGCTTTTATTTGACGACAGATGCGATCGCTTGTTGGATTTTGCAACAAATAGAGTCCAATCAAAATCCCTGGTTCAAGTTAGATCAAATTAGCTCGCAAGACTTGTTTACAAACTGGATAAACGAATTACGCGATCAACAAGCGATCGCCAATGACGATACAACATTGCTATGCCTAGAAATCCGTTCTAAATCATGATAGATATCCAGAACTGGCCCTTAAATATTGATTTCACAATCGCGGTACAAAATCCGCAACTCTGCTTTGCTGATCCTGATCTGAAGCAAGCAAGTACCTCTAAAAATTCACGCGGCAGAGTGCTGCTCTGGTCAGGCAACTTCGCGACTGTCTATAAACTAACCAATAAATTATCGACAGGCGATCGCGCATGGGCGGTGCGGTGCTTTACACGAATCCCACAATCAGATGTCCAACATCGATATAAATTAATTAGTGAATATCTCAGTCAACATCAGACCTCTTATCTAGTTGATTTTGAATTTCTATCTCAAGGAATTTTGGTTAAAGGAGAATGGTATCCAATCCTGAAAATGGATTGGGTGGAAGGAGTAGAAATAGATCGCTATATTGGTGAATATATCGATGATTCACAAGTGTTACTGCGTTTAGATCGACAGCTAAAACGGCTGCAAAAAGATTTACAAAAGATAGGAATTGCTCATGGTGATTTGCAACATGGGAACATCATGATCGATGATGAGGGAGAGATTAAACTTGTTGACTATGATGGAATGTATGTTCCTGCTTTGCAAGGGAATCCACCATCTGAGATTGGTCATCCCAACTATCAACCACCGATGCGATCGGCTCAAGATTTTAGCGATCGCCTTGATGACTTTTCTTTTGCTGTAATTTCTCTATCTCTTCGGGCTTTGGCAATCGATCCAAACCTGTGGGAAACTTTTCATGAAGACAATAAAAATTTGATTTTCCGTCAAAATGATTTTCAAGAGCCTAAGTTATCACCTGTATTTCAAGCGATCGCCCAAATTCCTGATGATCAGATTCGTGATTTAAGCGATCGGCTAATTGATCGCTGTCTTGGCAAAGATCGCTCGGAACTAAAGAAACAAAAATCTGTAGTTACGCCGCAGAAATCAATTTTATTACTTGGCATATTTCTATTAGCTATTGGTGGTCTTCTATTATTTTTCAAAAAAAGTCAACCCGCTATCAAAACGTCAGAAGTTCCCATTATAAATTCTCCAACACCAATTAATTCAACTACTCCTGTTGCTTTATCAACTCCAAAATTAACCCCAATCACAGCCGTTAGCTTACTGACTAGATACGCCGAAGGTCAGCGAGATTTTCGATATATTCAGTTGACAGGCACTCAAGGAGATCGCTTACAGGGGCAGGATTTACGAAATATCAATCTCAGTGGCTCAGTTCTAGAACGTGTTGATTTACGTCAAGTAATCTTCAAAAATGCTAACTTGAATGGAATAAAACTGGTTAAAGTCGATCTTCGAGGGGTAGATTTAAGTAATTCCAGCCTGATTGATGCAAATTTAGCATTCTCTAATCTTTCGGAAGCAAATCTATCTCAAGCTAATTTATTGCGGGCAAATCTATCTCAAGCTAAGCTAGGTTCAGCAATTTTGCAAAAAGCTGAGTTAATGAAGTCCAACCTCAGTGAAGCCGATCTCAGTTTGGCAAATCTCAATGGTGCAAATTTAGTCTTAGCAAATCTTCGCAAAGCCAATCTAGTAAAAGCAAATCTCAGGGATAGCAACTTAGCGGCGGCAAATCTTAGTGATGCGATCTTAGATGGAGCAGACTTGTCAGCAGCAGACATGCGATCGGCTGAACTTCACTTAACCAATCTCTCAAATGCAAATCTAAGCTCAGCAAACTTGACCGCCGCGAAACTAATTTTGATTGAGTTTGCGGGTACAAATCTCAATGGTGCAAATTTTCGTAATGCGATCGTGGAGAATGTTGGTAGTATCGAGTCCGCGAATTTTTCTAACGTCTCAAATCTATCGCCTAATGTCCGCAAATACTTTTGTTCTCTAGCCTCTGGCAACATTGCCGACACTGGGAACTCCACAAAATCAACTCTCAACTGTGGGCTTTAATTAGGCTCGATGATACTTATCCCAGTGAAAGGTTAGATAGTAAAACCCAAGAATTAGCGTTGTGGCGCGCCGCTAATTCTTGAGTGGCAAGGGAGTATGTGTTCATGTTATGGAGTTTCTAGACTCTTATCTTGTATATCCATTAAGAAATAAGTTAACATTTTCCCTTTACCCTTTATCTCAATAAGTCCACGTTCGTTGAGTTCAAAACTATCTTTCAACTGATGATAAACTGTCTCGCTGACATGGATTTTCCCTGCTTCTCCATGTGACTCCATCCGACTGGCAGTATTTACAGTATCGCCCCAAATGTCATAGTTGAATTTCCTAAGACCAATTACGCCTGCTATCACCGCCCCCATATGAATGCCAATACGGATATCAAGCATCTCATCATTCACCAAATTAAGTTTGGATATACTACTCCGCATATCTAAAGCCATTTTAGCAACGAGCAAACAAGGATTTTCTGGGCTAGCACTAACGAGTCCACTTGCTACCATATACCTCACAGCATAATTGCTAAATCTAAGCGTTATAGCCTAAGATTAGGAACTCAATAAATCATACCCTGCAAGCAGCATAGGAATCAAAAGAGAATTTAAGTTGGGAATTGTATATGTTCTTCCCACTATCAGTTATCAAATTAAAATCATCCCAAAAATATAAATATCGAGAAAAATATTAAGCAAATATTTTAGCGGCGATCGCTAACTGTCAGTAGCTATAGCATTGTTGAAAAACGGTTTACGATATTTGAATTGCCTCATACGGTAACTGAAATATTTTTGAGTGTTGTTTCAATTTGGGAAGCCACTATAAAATATCAACTAAGAAAATTGCCATTGTCAGAAACCGCAGAAATCTATTTTCCTAAACAACGCGATCGCCCATAGAAGCTAAGTCTATGAGATGCAAACAAGGAGTAGAAATATAGCACAACCTATATAAGCGTTTGATTCGATCCAGAAGCAGACTTCCTCGGAGTACGCTTTAAAATTTCCTATTTCTACATTTGGTAAAAGCGATCGCAAATGCGATCGCGCGACTTGTGAGTTATGTCCTTTACCTAAAACTAGACACATAATCTTGGCTTTTTTTGAATCTTTAGAACAATGTAAATCTATACGTTGACCCGAATAAAGAGTAAAATCAGTACAAATGACAAAAATCGTCAAAATTGATACTTAAACATCAACTCTTAGCAATTTACTGCTAGTCTAAAAACCGCAAAAAGAGTATTAACACAATGATTGAAGAAGAAAATATCCTAGATTCTGACGACCTCATCGACGAAGACGATGAAGTACTTGAGTCACGACTACAACAACTAGCGACTGAAGACTCAAACCAAGCAGAGTTGAAATCAGCAGACAGCACTCAGCCG
>JAYTWB010000193.1:0-4327 GCA_043743655.1 Cyanobacteriota bacterium
AATACTATCTACCAACTTAAATTTGGGCTTTTGTCTGATTATTTGCGGACTCAGCTTAAGCATCCTTCTATTCCTATGGCGCTTGCGTAAGTCCTAAGATATATAAAACCAAGAGTTAGCATCGCGGCGCGAAGTGCCGCAACGTCTAATCTTTAACTGGGAAGGGAGTAATCCTTAAAACCCAGAAAGTGGGACGGCGCTACGCGATAATCTATACGCTTTAGGTTTTACGATACAATTGAAGATTCTATATATCTATACGAATGCAGGATTGTAAGCTCTGAATAACTTCACTTTTAAATTAGAGTGTCAGTGCCGCCACACTGATGCCAGAGTTGGGACATTTCACACACCTCATGGAGCAGTGCATACACCGAGATTTATGCCTGTTGGTACATTAGCCAATGTCAAAACTGTCACCCCTGCTCAACTCAAAGACTGCCAAGCAGAAATGGTCTTGTCAAATACCTATCACCTCCATCTTCAACCTGGTGAAGATATTGTCGCTGAGGCAGGCGGTTTACATAAATTTATGAATTGGGATGGACCGATTCTGACTGATTCAGGTGGATTTCAAGTTTTTAGTCTGAGCGAAATTCGTTCCATTAGCGAAGAAGGAGTTAAGTTCCGATCGCCTCGCGATGGCAACATGATCAACCTCACACCCGAAAAATCGATTCAAATCCAGAATCAACTAGGTGCGGATGTAATCATGGCTTTTGACGAATGCGCTCCCTATCCTGCAACTTATGAGGCGATCAAGTTAGCTGCCCAACGCACTACTCGCTGGTTGGGGCGATGCATCAAGGCGCACGATCGCGTAAATGATCAAGCGCTATTCGGCATCGTCCAGGGTGGAGTTTATCTAGATTTGCGCCAACAATCAGCTAGAGAACTGGTTGAATTTGATTTACCAGGTTATGCGATCGGCGGCGTAAGTGTCGGCGAACCACCCGAACTGATCGAAAAAATCGTCAGAGCCACAACGCCATTATTACCAGACAATAAACCGCGTTACCTGATGGGTGTTGGTACATACCGTGAGATGGCTCAAGCAGTCGCCGCAGGAATTGATCTTTTTGATTGTGTGATTCCCACCCGACTAGCGCGGCATAGTGTCGCCCTGGTGAAAGGAGAACGCTGGAATCTCAAAAATCAAAAATTCAAGCGCGACTTCACGCCCATCGACAGCGAATGTCCTTGCTACGCTTGTCAAAATTTCTCACGAGCTTATATTAGTCATTTAGTGCGATCGCAAGAAATTCTTGGATATACATTATTATCGATCCATAACATCACTGAACTAATTAGATTTACACAGCAAATGCGCCAAGCAATTATCGACAATCTTTTTGTCGAACGATTTGGACATTATCTTAACCAGCTTGATTAACACCAACTTGATTAACATACTCAATTAGACTAAAAGCATGACACGTTTATTACTCTATTTCTTGTTGTGGATTAGTTCTCTTGGACTAGCTATTTTTTCTAACCAAAATATTTATCCTATAGCAGTCAAATTTATATCTTTTGAATCCATAAAATTACCTCTAGGATTAGTGCTTATCTTTTGTGCAGGGATAGGCGCTACTTCTATGACTTTTCTGCAAACATCTATCTCATTCACATTACCAAGCATTCCCAAATCCACTAATTCTGCAACAAAAACATCATTGCAAAACAATCAAGCTAAATCACGAAACGTAGCACCTAGAGAAACAACTAAAAATCAATCTGGCAAGACAAAGCAAAAAAATAAGGATGATTTTGATGACGAATGGAGCGATGAATGGAGTTAGAATGTATTCTTAAATACATTTGCATCCTCCTAGTTTTGCTAATTTTCAAAGGCTAGTACCTTGTTAGTCTAAGCAAATATGCCAAGCATGAAAAGCTGAAGCAGTTTGTCAAAATCTTAACAAGTGCATTTCTAATGGTGTGATGGCATGAAAAAGATCAGTAATTTCTCAGTTCTATTAGGATTGAGCTTGTTAGCTACGGCTACAGGCGCAAATGCTCAAGTTCAGATTCAATCTTCAACCATTCCAGTAACGCAGTCCTCACCACCTCTCACAGAATTACCTCTAACAGAAGTAAAGCTGAATGACTCAGATACTATCAGGGCAATTAACACAGAACTAAATCGCCCCAAAGAGGTAGCTCAAAACGTCACTTCAGTATCTCAATTGAGTGATGTAAAACCCACTGACTGGGCTTTTACCGCCTTACAGTCTCTAGTTGAGCGCTATGGATGTATTGCAGGATATCCTGATCGGACTTTTCGTGGAAAACAAGCGACCAGTCGCTACGAGTTCGCTGCTGGTTTGAACGCTTGCTTAGACAAAATAAACGAAATTATCTCCGCAGGGCTAGCTGATAAGGTCGGCAAAGAAGACCTTGCCACTCTGCAAAAGCTTCAAGAAGAATTTGCAGCAGAACTTGCAACTCTCCGCGGTCGTGTTGATGCTCTTGATGCTAAAGTCGAGAAGCTAGAAGCACAACAGTTCTCAACAACGACTAAACTCAGCGGTCTTGCCTTCTTCAACTTGACAGGCGCAACTTCGGGTAACAATGTTAACAGAGAAGGATCACCTTCACCTGCAACTAATCCGAACATAACATTGAGTGGATTGGTATGGCTAAATCTAACTACCTCCTTCACAGGTAAAGATGCATTAGTCACCCAGTTAGCTGTCGGCAATGGCAACTCGCCCGCCAACAACTATGTGTCGAATGGATTTTTTAACACGGCAGGTACTCCATATACTGACCAAACATCAAATACAGCCAATATATTTGTGTTGCGCGAGTTGTCTTATCAATTCCCTGTTTTTGGTACAGCTAGTTTAGTTGTTGGTCCTCGCGTCAACTTCTATAAGTACTTTGATGGTAATCGCTTCATCTATCCTTGGAACACCACATTTAACTCGATCAACAGCACTTTGCTTTCTGATGCAAAGCGTGGAGCAGGTGCAGTTTTCTTGACTCCTTTAGGCAAGCAATTTGATTTTAAGATCGGGTTCTTGGCGGAAAGTAATGAGTTTAGTTCTGCTACTGCTACAGCTGCTGCTAATCCATCTAAAGGTTTATTTGGTGGTAATAATGCCCTCACTGCAGAGATTGGGTTTAAACCAAGTGATGCATTTAAGTTGCGCCTGATTTATAGCCGCACAAATTTAACTAACGATGGTGGATTTGTTGGGGGTTCTGGTTCTTCACCTTCTTCACCTTCACTTAATGGTGTGGCTGGATTTGCTGGTGGTCTCACAAATGGACAATCAGATGTGTTTGTTGCTAACTTTGATTGGTTAGTTACTAAAGGTTTTGGGTTGTTTGGTCGCTATGGGTATGGCTCGACCAATCTCAATAAGCTGGCTGGCGGCTCTGCAGGTAGTGTATCTACTCAGACCTTCCAAGCTGGTTTAGCGTTCCCTGACCTGTTCAAGGAAGGCGCTCAAGCAATGGTTTCTTTTGCAATGCCTTATAAATTTACAGACAATAACAATTTGTTAGTTTCTGGCAAAGGAGATGGTGGTACACAATACGATCTTGAGTTTTCTTATATCTATCCATTGAGTAAGAATATCTCTCTAGTTCCTTCTTTTTACACTATTTTTAGTCCCAACAACTTTAGTAGTAATCCTAATATATATGTTGGCAACTTGCAGGCTGTGTTTAGTTTTTAAGTAAACAAAAAGCAAACGGCAGTGCTAAAGAAGTCAGGGTTTTAGAGGTTAGGATAGGCGGTGCGAAGCGCCGCCTATCCTGATCAATACCAAGCAAATAAACTTTGTCCAAACAAACATAGTGATAGCTATACAATAGTTTTTCGGTATTGATATCTGGATGCTTTGTATAGATTATGGGAAATAAACGACCGATCGCTGTAGATTTATTTGCAGGTGCAGGCGGTATGACATTGGGTTTTGAGCAAGCAGGATTTGATGTACTTGCATCTGTGGAGATCGATCCGATTCATTGCGCTACCCATGAATATAATTTTCCGATGTGGTCAGCGATCTGCGCCAGTGTCACCGAGATATCGGGCGAACATATTCGCAGTAGGTCACAAATAGGCGATCGCACTGTTGATGTTGTATTTGGGGGACCACCTTGTCAAGGTTTTTCAATAATTGGCAAGCGAGCTTTTGATGATCCGCGCAATGAATTAGTATCACATTTTATGCGGTTGGTGATAGAACTTAACGCCAATTATTTTGTGATGGAAAATGTTAAAGGATTAACTTTTGGCAATCATCGAAAATTTGTCGATGAGGTCATTGAGGGTTTCGAGCAGAGAGGTTACCAGATTCTTAAGCCTTAT
>JAYTWB010000194.1:0-11083 GCA_043743655.1 Cyanobacteriota bacterium
TGCATCCCCCAATTTTGCTCAGACTGTGACTATACCTATCACTGGCGGAAACCTCGGAATTAACGTTATTTCAATAAATCCTTTTGCTGCTAGCCCTACATCATTTATTCCTACTACCGTTTTAACTCCTATTGGCGCTGTGAGTATCAGTCTATTTAATGGAACTATCTCAGCCACTACGCCTAGTCTTGGTGTTGCTACATTTCAAGTAGTTAACTCAGCAATCACAAATAACGCTGACAGTCTTTTTTATAGTGGAATAACTTTTGGAGATGTTAGTGTACCAGCCTTCACTACATTTGTGTTTACTGGCACTACAAATGGAACGGCTCCTGTTCCATTTACCAATGCACCAACTACAATCAACGCGACATTTTCTACTGCCCTATTGACAAAGCTCTTTACACAAGTTAGTGTTCCCATTACAGGTGGTAGTATCACACTTCCCTCACCATCCGCATTGATTGTCCGTCCTGACCTGCTCATCGCTAATTCAACACTTCTATCTCTAGATTTGCAAGAGCCTGAATATCGTCAGGAATATAAGAATGACTTTTCTGCCTCATCTTTTAGAGGTGGTCGCGTTCTTGGTCTAGAAGACAAATAATTGCGTAACGTAATTTCTATTTTTCTGATCAGCATAGCAAGTGGCGATCGCTTGCTATGTTTTTTTTGTGAGACAGGCGATCGCTATAGTTACCAAGTCGTTGCCCGAAATTTTAGATCATTGACAATTTCCACCGTCTCTCCAGAAGGTCGGATTACAAATAAACCCTTTTGATAGGCATAGCGATCTATTTGGGACAAATATATTTTACAGCGATCGCCAATCCGTAAGATAAAGTTAAAGCCTTAGTGGAATAAATGCTTATGGTTACTCGTCTCTTTAAATTACCTTTGCTGATTGGTCTGAGCTTGCTAGTAGCGATCGCCTCCGTAATGATTGGAGTATCCCAAGCCGATGCCTTGCAAGCGATGCTTAAACCAAGTACCCCAAAACTCGGTGATACCGTCTCAGTATTGATTGCAACTAACCAAGCTTCAGGTATACCGCCAACAGTATCGATGAATAATAAGCAATTTCCTGCCTTCGCAATGTCCCAAAATCGATGGCGAGCATTTATTCCCACGACTCCACTTGATCAGGCGGGGCGGCGAGAGGTAGTTGTGACAGGTGATGGTTTGTCTCAAACTTTGGCGATGCAACTTGGCGATCGCGAGTTTCCGACTCAGAGTATTTGGCTAAATGACGCGAATGGTGGTCTAGAGCCAACTGATTATGAATGGGACAAGGTTTCAGCTTTTAAAAAATTAGTTACGCCGCAAAAGTTTTGGCAAGGAGCTATGGAACGTCCTAACGATGGCGAGATCACTACAGGCTATGGGGTACGGCGCTATTACAATGGCGAATTTGCTAATGACTATTACCATCGTGGTGTGGACTATGCGGGCGGCTATGGCTCACCTGTGGTTGCGCCTGCGGCAGGCTATGTGCGCTTAGTCGGTACGGTGGCACAGGGCTTTCGGTTACATGGCAATACAATTGGGATCGATCATGGTCAAGGCGTGGCAAGTATCTTTTTACATCTCAGTGAAATTTATGTAAAAGATGGAGATTTTGTGCAGGCTAATCAAACAATTGGGGCGATCGGGGCGACAGGGGCGGCGACTGGACCGCATTTGCATTGGGGGCTTTATGTAAATGGTGAAGCGATCGATCCTGTGGCGTGGCGCTATGAAGGAATCGAGTAAGACAAACCCCAAGATTTGCCAGAATGGTCTAAGACAAAAGACCCCGATCAAGTTGGATGGGAGTATCGTGAAGATACTAAAAAATATCATCCTTTAAATATGTAACTAAAACAAAATGACTATAGCAACAGCTTTGTATGATCGCGACTTTCACGCATGGACAGAAGAGACTACAGCCAAATTGAAGGCTAGAGATTTTGACCATGTGGACTTAGAAAATTTAATAGAGGAGATTGAAGGGTTGACACTATCTCAAAGAAAAGAAGTTAGGAATCGTCTTAGAACGTTGCTAGGGCATTTACTTAAACGAATGTATGTAGATATGCCTGACTGCTTTTCAGGATGGGAGAATACCATCAGAACACAACGGACTGACATTGAAGTTGAGCTAGAAGACTCGCCAAGTCTAAAAAGGCTTTGGGATGAGTTTTTTGATTCGGCTTGGCGATATGCCTTAAAAGATGTTAGGGGTGAGTACTCTAGAAAAGGCTATCAATTCCCTGATACATGGCAATTTAGCCGTGACATTGACTCAATGCTCAATACTGATTTTTGGGAGTAGCAGAGAGCCGCCCTAAGAGGCGGTGTAAGTAGTGACGATCGCTTAATATGAGTAAAAACTTGAGTTGTTTTATATTTATTTTCGTCAAAGATGATGCAAACTTAGTCAACAACGTTGAGGATCAAAATTATGAAACTTCCAGTTTTAAATAAAGGTACTTGGGTGGGTCTAGTTGCGGCGGCGATTGTTGGTGGTTCTGGGGCGGCGGTACTGGTAAATAGCAATCTCAATCAAAGCCAGCCTAATCCTCAAGTGTCAGTCCCAGCAATTAACCAAATTACTCAATCACCAACAGTAACGCGAGCCGTTGATGGTCAATTAGCGGTCTATTGGATCGAAGCTAGTAAAAATAAGCTGACTGCCGTACCGATCGCAATCAAAGCTAAGAGTAATACTGAAGCGATCGCCTCAGTTCTAAATACATTGATTGCGGAAAATCCACCTGAATCGACTTTCTATAGCGCTATTCCTGTGAACACAAAAGTCTTAAACGTGGTCACAAAAAACAAGGAAATTCGGATTGATTTATCAAAAGAATTTATTAAGGGCGGTGGCTCTGCATCAATGCAAGGAAGGATCATTCAGGTTTTATATACAGCGACTAGCTTAGAGATTGATGCTAAGGTTTATTTGTCTGTGGAAGGTAAGCCTCTAAAATATATTGGTGGTGAGGGTTTAGAAGTACCCCAACCGATGACCCGCAAAGATTTTGCGCTAGAGTTTTAGGGAGCTAACAGACAGCACGACACTCTGTCTGTTAGCCTGAGTCACAAATTAGTTGCTAATTAGTTAATTATGCCGCCGATCAATTTGCCTGATATCGATACTCTTAGCCTGATTGAGCAAGTCTCGCAAATGGTGGTAGTTCGCGCTTGCGGAATGTTGTATGACCATCAGATTCAATACCCACAATGGGAATTGCCGATCGCCACCTTGCAAACTCTGATCGGTGAGTATGGAGTCGGCGGCGTAATATTGCTCGGTGGTAGTGCGGCAGAAATTGCCTTAAAAACGCAGCAGATGCAGTCATGGGCAAAAATACCACTACTAATATCCGCCGATATTGAAGAAGGCGTGGGACAGCGATTTAGTGGCGCGACATGGTTTGCGCCGCCGATGGCTTTGCAAGATGTATCGCTCAAATATGCCGAGAAAATGGGTCAGATCACAGCGGCAGAAGCTGTAGCGATCGGAATTAATTGGCTGCTTGCGCCGATTGTGGATGTGAATAACAATCCTGAAAATCCTGTTATTAATGTGCGCGCCTTTGGGACTACGGCAGATGAAGTGATCGCTACGACCACCGCATTTATGACTGGGGCAAAAAAATATCCTGTACTGACCACAGCTAAGCATTTCCCCGGACATGGTGATACCTCGGTTGATTCCCATTTACAAACGCCGATGCTTCCTCACGATCGCCAAAGATTTGCAGAGGTGGAGTTTCCTCCTTTCATAAATGCGATCGCACTGGGTGTAGATGCAATTATGACCGCGCATATTTTGGTTCCTGAGTTTGATTCTGAAAATATCGCGACTTTATCGCATCATATTCTTACGGATATTTTGCGAAACCAGTTAGGTTTTGCAGGAATTATTACTACCGATGCGTTGATTATGTCAGGTGTCGCAAATTTGGCTAGCCCTGAAGCGATCGCTGTGCAAGCCGTGAAGGCTGGAGCCGATATTTTACTGATGCCCGTTGATGCGATCGCCACAATTAAAGCAGTATGTGACGCGGTGGAGTCAGGAGAAATTAGCCGCGATCGCATTCGTGCCTCAGTACAAAGAATTTGGCAAGCGAAGCAAAAAGTAGGTATAGTTTCTACCGATCTTAGTCAACTTGGTAATTCTGAGTACCTAGAAATCGCTAAGGCGATCGCCACAAGTTCAATCAAAATTCACTCCTCATTAACTGATGGGCGATCGCCGCATCATCATCATCCTCAAGATGCAAATTATCTTAATCTAGTCATTGTTGATGATCCGCTAACTTGTACCGAATTTCTCAACTCGCGATCGCCTGCGATATTACTTCCCAAATCCTGCAACTATCAGCGGATTGTGGCTGATAGCATGACTCTATCAAATCTGAATTTGACTGATCTAGAAAGCGATCGCTTCTCGCAAATATTCATCCAGATATTTAGTCGAGGCAATCCATTTCGAGGCAATACAAATCTGCACGAACAGATAGAATCTCTGATTATAGAATTAGTTGAGAAGAATAAATTACAAGCCATAGTTGTCTATGGAAGTCCTTACGTTCTCGATCGATTCTCCAAACTACTACCCGCTGAAATGGCTTGGGGTTTTGCTTACAGCCAACAACCAGATGCTCAAGCAACTGTCCTTCAAAAACTAGGTTTTAGCCAAATCACATGACAGTTAGACGCAAATGGAAATGGTTAAATAATTTAAAAAATCGATGGAGCATCGCCGCGATCATCGCTTTAGTGGTTGTGATAGTGATTTTTTTCATGCTTCGATTAGCTGATCCAAGACCAAAAGTGACCGTTTTCGAGAATAAACCGCTACCTCCGATCGCACAAGTTGATCCCAAGCAGTTTGAACCTGAACGCACTCCAGACGCACCTTATTTACAGACTCCTGATCGGGTAGTTTTAAAAATGCTAGAGGTGGCAAGTGTGCAACCAAATGATATTGTTTACGATTTGGGCAGTGGCGATGGTCGGATTGTGATTGCAGCAGCTCAGCGGTTTGGGGCAAAAGCGATTGGCATTGAGATTGATCCAGAATTGATCAGAGAATCTGATCGAGAATCAAAATCAGCGATCGCCCAGACCCCAAAGATTCGTGATCAGATTAAATTTGTTAAGCAAGATTTTTTTAAAACAGATTTGAGTAATGCAACTGTAATCACTCTATATTTGCTACCAGAAGTAAATCTGCGGATACTTTCAGAGATATTTCCTAAACTAAAATCTGGGACTAGAGTTCTATCTTATGAATATGATTTGGGAGACTTCCTTCCCAATCAAACCGAGAAAGTAACCATAGGCGATCGCGAACACATGATTTATTTATGGATTTTATGAAGACTACGAAACTTTTTATAGCGATTTTTCTACTTGCCACACTCCCTGCTCAAGCAAATGAGAGTCGTCTATGTGCTTCCCAATTGCAACCCGAAATCGAAAAAATTGCCCGATCGCCTAAATTACAATCAGCACGGCTAGGTGTATTTGTGCAGACCAGTGAGCCTAAGCCGCAAATTTTAGTAAATCTTGATGGCGATCGCTACTTTATCCCCGCCTCTAACACCAAACTATTTACCACAGCGATCGCTTTAAAAACATTAGGTGCAGACTATCGCTTTGCCACCCGCTTGATATCGAGAAGCTCGCCCAATGCCAAAGGAGAAATTGAAAATGGACTATGGGTATTTGGTTCAGGAGACCCTAGTTTTAACTCAGAAACTGGTTTAAAGTCACTGGTAACCCAACTTAAAAATAAAGGAGTCAAGCGGATCATCGGTGGACTATGGGGGATGACATCTCGTAGAGGCGCAGAAATTTCTGGCAGTTGGGAATGGCAAGATTTACAAGAAGATTATGCAGCGATCGCCTCACCATTCACAATTAATGAAAATGCTTTGAACTGGACAATTCGTCCTACCACAATCGGCAACTCCACTATCTTTGAATGGGAACATCCTCAACAGGCTAGCGATTGGTCAGTTGAGAATAACTCAATTACGACTACTGCTGAGTCTGTCTTATCTAGTAATAAATCACCTGAAAATAATTTGAAAGTTGTCCGTCCCTATGGTCAAAAAGTGTTGATCATCAGCGGATATATCTCTGAAAACTCCACACCTGAATTAGGCAGTGTGGCTATTCCCAATCCTGAAGCAAATTTCTTACATCTACTGCGTCAGGAACTAATCCTCCAAGGCATCGAAATCTCTTCAGGTCTTTCTAGAGGATTGCCATCACATCAAGCCCAAAGTGAGGACTTAGCGATCGCTTATTCACCACCTCTCTCGGAACTGATCACCACGACTAACAAAGACAGCAATAATCTCTATGCCGAATTATTACTCAGAGCTTTAGGCGATCGCTTCCATGAAATCACACCCGATGACAATGTTCGTGGTGGCATGATCGCTATTAATAAATATTTGCAATCTGTGAATATTGCTACTACTGATGTCTTGCTCGCCGATGGCTCTGGTCTATCCCGCCAAAGTTTAGTCACGCCTAGAGCGATCGCACAATTTTTGCAAACTGTCGCTAGCGATCGCTCTATAAATTACCATTTTCGGCAATCTTTGGCGATCGCAGGAGTCGATGGCACACTGACCAAGCGCTTTAATAATACATCGGCACAAGGTTTAATCCAAGCCAAAACTGGCACATTGACAGGAGCGATCGCTTTGTCAGGATATGCAAACCCCAAAAATTACAGCGAAGTTATTTTCAGTATTATCATTAACAACAGCAATATGCCAACTAAAGAAATACAGCAATATGTTGATGCGATCGCGATCCTATTCACCCGTCTTGAATCTTGTTCATGAAATCAAGTAATAAACAACCAAGTAAACGTAGATCAAAGAATAAAAAAATCCCCAGAGTGATTTGGATTTTTGCCACGATCATTTCCATCTTGATACTTTGGATAGCTGCCACATCTTTATCCACCGAAACACCATCAAGTTCATGCGTAGACACCCAAGAACTATCGAATGAAACAAAAATATATAAAGCTAATCCTATTCAAATCGTAGTCGAACCCTGGCTAGGTGAGCATCATGTCTACGCCTTATTTGTCTTGCCAAAAAAATACCGTTATACTCCCAACGGTTCTGAAATGATCGTTACTGTAAAAGGCTCTAATGTGTCAGTTAATCCCACCCTTGCCAATCCCAAATTATATAAACCCGTAGATGTCCCCGAAGGTTACTATCTTGTGGTCTCATATTTTTGGACACGCGAAACTATTTGGCTGATTTTACAAGGTAAGTATCGCGAACTTCAGTATCCTTGTAGTTGGACGCTTTATGCAAAGTCGTGAGAGCATGGGAAATTTTGGTAGTTGGCTAATCAAGCTTGGAAAAAGTTTTCTACTCATAGGACAAATCATCACTCGTGTCTTAATCTATCGCCGCTTCCATTGGCGCAATACGCTGGAACAAATGTCAATGGTTGGCACTGAGTCACTGCTGATAACTCTGATTACAGCGGCTTTTGTCGGCGCAGTACTGACAATTCAAGTTGCCCGCGAATTTATTAACTTCGGCGCTCAACAAGCGATCGGGGGAATTTTGGCGATCGCCCTAGCTCGTGAGTTGATCCCTGTACTGACAGCCGTAATCATCGCGGGGAGAGTTGGTTCAGCATTTGCTGCCGAAATTGGCACAATGCAAGTAACTGAGCAGATTGATGCGCTTTATATGCTCAAAACCAATCCCGTTGATTATCTCGCCACGCCTCGTGCGATCGCTTGTTTATTGATGTTACCAATTTTAACTATCTTAGGATTTTTAACAGGTATGGCGGGGGCTTTGTTTTTAGCTCAGGCTACCTATGCAATCCCATCAACCATGTTTCTCAACTCAGTCCAGAACTTGCTCAAACCTTGGGATTTAATTGCCGCCCTAATTAAATCAAGCGTCTTTGGAGTTTTAATATCGGTGATCGGCACAACATGGGGCTTAACAACTACTGGCGGGGCAAAGGGTGTAGGTGTGTCCACCACCACAGCTGTCGTCACCGCTTTACTAGCTATATTTGTTAGCAATTTCTTTCTATCATGGGTTTTCTTTCAAAGTCTCGGTTCTACCTTTTTATGATGGTCAGGATTATCGCGATCGCAATTTTTATATTTGCCGATTCTTAATTTTATTGGCTGTCTACCAATGGATTGATATGAAATAGGCGCGAATTGCTGCATTTTTCGCACTCAGTAAAAAACTGTAAGCCACTTTTTCTAATTTTTTCGCGATCGCCACAGGACGGACAACTATTTTTAATCACCGTATTTTTACCGCAATCGTTACATTTGAAGAAATAACTATGCACGTACTTAATCGATAGATTTTGGCTTTGACAATGGGAACAAGTGTTTGTTGAAGTCGGCTTTACGAGTTTGACTACTGGCTTATGGCTAATGTCTGATTGCGGTTTAGAGATTGGAGTGATGGGAATAATCTTTTTGGGCAGTGATGCGGGTTTGGCTGTGGCGATCGGTTTAGAGATTGAAGAATTTTCAATAGCCGAACTGAGTTGATTTAAATTATTAGTATTAGTAGGCTTACTATTCGTATTGCTAGAAGAAACATTTATTTTCACAGGTTTGTTGTGAGCCAGCAAAAATTGGCTAATTCTTGGTATTTCATCCTTTTCAAGTTCATAGGCAATCTCTAAACTAAGGTTGAAGAGGCTATCTTTTTTGCGATACTCAGTTGCGATCGCCTTAACCTTGTCAGAGATTTGATCAGCTTTATAGACAATGTCGAGCTTGTCACTTTTTGGACGATCAATAACCCCAGAATCAGAAATCGCTACCAATACATCAATAGGCATTTTCGTAAAACGGGATTGATTACCAAAAAGTTTCTTATTCAGCAGCATCTCAACATTATTCTCTAGATAATCTTTGAGAAATTTACCCTGTCTCTGAGCTTGCAAAATGGGTGAAGGCATTCCTTTCCAAGCATTATTAAACCAGTGCTTCCACTCGCCCAGTTCATTCACTTCAACACGAGTTGTCACACTTTTGCTCTCGATGATGATCATTCCATATCGATGTAGAACCAAATGATCGATCTGGCAAGCATCCCCTGCTTTTTCCAAACGTAGATTATTGAATACTAAAAACAGTGGATCGCTTTGAAATTCACGTTTGAGATAAAAAGCTAACTGAGATTCAGCACGATATCCTGCTTGCTCAAATTTATCGCTTGTTTCGATGCGCTCTAATTCTTTAACAATCATTACTTTTACAAACCCCTAAATCCTCTCTCAATTAAAAAAGGGTTGAGTACACTTAGCGCACTCAACCCTTTTCAAGAGCTATGCATCAATAGCGGCAGCAGCAACACGCGCAGCGGCAGCTTCATCAGGATGAATGCCCAAACGAGTTAGGTTAAAGCGTCCGCGATTGTCAACTTCGCGGATTTTAATTAAGACTTCATCACCAACAGCAACTTCATCTTCGACTTTGCCGACTCGCCCTTCAGCAAGTTGCGAAATATGCACCATGCCTTCTTTGCCAGGAAGAAACTCCACAAATGCACCGATAGGAATAATCCTAGTCACATGACCAAGATAAACATCACCCGCACCAACACGGCGCGTCATGTTTTCGATGATTCGTCTTGCTTTGAGTGCGCCTTCACCACTCATTGAGGAGATCATCACCGTGCCATCGTCTTCAATATCGATCTTGGCTCCTGTTTCCTCGGTGATGCCCTTGATGTTTTTACCGCCTGGTCCAATGATCATGCCGATTTGTTCAGGATCGATGCGAATTGTCAGCAAGCGTGGTGCATTGGGCGATAGTTGCTGTCTTGGCTCAGAGAGCAATTCCAACATTTTGCCCATGATGTGAGCGCGTCCAGTTTTGGCTTGCATTACCGCAGCACGCACTGTGTCCATGGAAATGCTGGTAATCTTCATATCCATTTGCAGCGCCGTGATACCTGTGTCCGTACCTGCGACCTTGAAGTCCATGTCACCAAGGAAATCTTCAATGCCTTGAATATCCGTGAGAATGCGAACTTCATCGCCTTCTTTGATTAATCCCATCGCCACACCACTAACGGGTTTGGTAATCGGCACACCTGCATCCATGAGTGCGAGTGTGGAGCCGCAGACCGAACCCATGGAAGTCGAACCATTGGAAGACAAGACTTCTGAGACTACGCGCAGAACATAGGGGAATTCAGCTTTAGATGGTAAGACTGGCAAAAGGGCGCGTTCAGCCAAAGCTCCGTGACCAATTTCACGACGACCAGCCGATCGCATCGGTCTGGCTTCACCGACTGAGTAAGGCGGGAAGTTGTAGTGGTGCATATAACGCTTTTTCGCGTCAGGATGCAAATCATCCATTTCCTGTGCATCACCTGGTGTGCCAAGAGTGGCGATCGATAGGACTTGAGTCAAGCCACGATTGAATAACCCACTACCATGCACGCGAGGAATTACGCCCACTTCTGTCCAGATTGGGCGCACTTCATCAAGTTTGCGTCCATCAATCCGCACGCTCTGCTCGATTACCTGTAAGCGCATCAACTTTTTAGTGAGGTCTTTATAAGTGGCACTAATTACCTTTTTATCAGCTCCCAGCTTCACAGGACTGTCATCAGGCAAAGCCGCGATCGCAACTAAAAGCTCAGCCTTGATCGCATCAAGAGCTGCATCGCGAACACTGCGATCCTTTTCACAACTAGCAACTACTTTAGCAACCTTATCTTTGACCGTATCGGCAATAAAGTTTTCTAAAGTGAGATCGGTTTCAGGGTTGACGATTTTTGGCAGCGCAATCCCTAACTCTTGCAGCAACTCAAGTTGAGCTTTGATTAGTTCTAACACGGCCTCGTAACCAAAGTCGATCGCCTCAATCATGTCAGCTTCGGGCAGTTGGTTAGCCCCAGCCTCAACCATGATGATCCCTTCGGCAGTACCAGCAACTACTAGGTCAAGATCACCTGCTTCAACTTCGGCATAAGTCGGGTTGATGATAAATTCATCACCGACTAAACCAACACGCACCCCTGCCATTGGTCCCATAAATGGCAAC
>JAYTWB010000195.1:0-4663 GCA_043743655.1 Cyanobacteriota bacterium
CGGAAATGGCGATCGCACTAATCAGAGATACTTTTACTTGTGTAGACCGAAATTTAGACATATCGAACTTCCTCACTTCTGACTTTGATTTTTTAATGATAGTTATTATCATTATGAGCTTGAACTATTTAAGCATTATTTGAGCAAAAAATTCTAATTATCAATGTACTATCGATAAGTTAATTGATTTTTATTGCAATTTGTCCTAATAGATTTTTCCACCTAGATTAGTTTTTAATATACCTAATTTGCCAAAAATGATAATCATTATCATACCTTAGCATGATGCTAGCCGCCTGATTAGCTAAGAGTTGTTAGCTAATCAGGCGGCTAAGATAACGCTCAATCAGAATAATTGCTACGATGTCATCGATCGCTCGATCAGGCGATCGCATTCCTAGAGGTACTAACTTCATTAAGCCGTGAGCAGGATAAATTTGCCAAAATCTTTGACGCGCCTCTTGACTGCTATACCGCTCATCTACAGTAATGATTCGTAAATCGGGAAATGTCAACTTTAGTTCAGCTTTCCATTGCTTAGAGGCGGTCTGATCGCCCATCACCATCAGCGAGATAGGATAGCTATCTAATAGATTGCCCACTCGCGCGATCGCCTCTTGACTGGGGATGACCGCCTGAAAATGTAGCTTACGATCTAAGCCCATCACAGCGACACCACATTTTTGTTTGCCTGGATCGAAACCTAATAACACAGTTAATTTATGGGGGGGGTAGGTTAAGCTACAGGATAGCTGTCTAATAAAATTTGCACAGCTTTTTGAATATTTTGTTGTTTGATTAAAGACTCACCAACCAAAACCGCACTTGCTCCACAACTCTGCACAAAGTCCAAATCTTGCCGAGTGTAAATACCAGACTCGCTTACCCAAAGATATTTAGCTCTAGTTGCTTGATCTAATCTCTCCATTAAGATTTGAGTTTGCTCAAGTTCCACTACAAAAGTTTCCAAATTACGATTATTGATCCCGATTAGCTTGACATCTGGAATCTCTAAAACTCGATCTAGTTCAGATTGAGTATGCACTTCTATTAGAGCGGTCATTCCTAATTGATGAATTAATGCTTGAAATTCGACTAACTCAGCATCAGTGAGAATTGCGGCAATCAGCAGAACAGCATCAGCACCATGCGATCGCCCTAAATATATTTGATAAGCATCGATTACAAATTCTTTGCATAACAGTGGTAACTCAACTGCCTCGCGCACCAGTTGTAGATTTATAAAGCCACCCTGAAAAAATGCTGCGTCAGTCAAAACTGAAAGGCAGCTTGCGCCACCGCGTTCATAGGCGATCGCGATCGCTACAGGATCAAAATCCTCACGAAATATGCCTTTGCTAGGAGAGGCTTTTTTGACTTCAGCGATCAAAGCGGGCTTAGGGCTGAAGTTTTGTAAGCTGCCATAAAAATCACGCGGTGAGCTAACATTCGCTAGTTTGGCTTTGACTGATTCAATCGACTCAGTGGCATACATTGCCGCCACTTCGCGCTCTTTATACCAGACGATTTTTTCCAAAATATTTTGAGGCTGATCAATTGAGGTGGCGATCGCATAGCCTTTATTTCTGGCTGATGGAGATTGGCGGCGTACTTGCATTTATAGAAATGATCCTAAAAGTACACAATTTTTAGCATAAAACAAGTTAACTAAAAAGCAACCTATGGTTGCTTTTTAGTTAACTTGTTTAAAAAAATGAGTTTTCTTTACAAGTAAGGCGGTCATTTTTCGGTATATTTGCCTGTGTAATGTGAGTTGAGCATAGTTTTTATGAGCGCGATCGCAAACTCTAACCAAAACGAAGATAAACAAAAAACTTCGCGAGTTAAATCTTATTGGCGTACTATTCAGTGGAATAAATTCGCAAGTTTGTTGATGGCGATCGCCTTGTGCTTCTCGCTTACAGCTTGCGGTGGTAAGGGTAGGTCAGCCGCTAGTAACGCCATGAGCAAACGAGCTGAAACCAATAACATCACCGAAGTTTCGCCACCTAGCGAAATTCAACGTTTGAGCAAGTTGCTAGATCGTTACGAACCGCAGGTCAGCATCGTTAGCCCCAAACCTGAAGAAGTGCTGAACGATACTCAAGTTGCGGTGAAATTTGATGTTAAAAATTTGCCGATTTTTAAAAATCCTGATTTTGGCTTAGGTCCACATGTCCATGTGACTTTAGACAATCAAGAATACAAAGCACTTTACGATCTCAATCAAACTGCGATATTTGACCATCTCAGCGCAGGAACCCATACGATTCGCGCTTTTGCTTCTCGCCCTTGGCATGAAAGTTTTAAAAATCAAGGCGCATATGCACAGGTTACTTTCAATGTTTTGACCAAAACGGACGAAAATACACCCGAACCAAAAACACCTTTGATTACCTATAGTCGCCCTGTGGGAACCTATGGCGCTGAGCCAATCATGCTTGATTTTTATCTTCAAAATGCGCCTTTGCATTTGATTGCTCAAAATGATCAAATGATCAATGATTGGCAAGTTCGCGCCACAGTGGATGGTCAAAGTTTTACTTTTGATCGCTGGGAACCAATCTATCTGAAAGGCTTTAAGCAAGGCAAAAACTGGGTCAAACTAGAACTCATCGAAGATGATGGTGATGCGATCGCCAATGTATTTAATAGCACCGCCCATCTGATCGACTTCCAGCCCAATGGCACAGACACTCTCGCGCGTCTGGTTCGTGGCGAAACGATTGCCAATATCGAAGCGATCGTTAATCCTGACTATGTCGCACCTGCACCAGTGATCATTCCTGTTGAGCCAATTAAAGTTAATCCTGAACCTGCGGCTGTAACTCCTATTGAGAAGCTAACAGATACTCCAAAAACTGTAGTTCCTGTCACTCCAATTAAAACTGTTCCAATCAAAGCTGTACCCGAAGCGATCGCGCCAGTTAAGGAGTCATCTCCAGTCAAAATTACGCCTGTGGTCGAGCCAGTTAAAGCGATCGCGCCAAAAGTTATTCCTCCGAAAGCTGCTAAGTCTGCTAAAGATTACTTAAAAAATTACAGCTTTAGCCCTCGCAAAGTTTCTCCATCCAAGCCTGAAGTTATCAAGCCTGTGGAAAAGACAGAAGTGAAAGCCCCTGCGCCAGAAATTAAGCCAGAAACTAAACCAGAAATTAAGCCTGAACCTAAATCCACAGAAAACTCTCCCGCCTTAACCAATCTATCAACCACCACATCGACACCAATTAAAGTGTTAATCAAGTCTGACAAATAGAGAAAACAGAAAGGAAACAGAAAAAGGCGGTGCAATGCACCGCCTTTTTCTGTTTCCTCTATTTACCCAACACACGATAAATTGCTGTTTCCCTAGTTTTGCCTTTGAGAGCATATTTGCCCACAAACTCAGTGGTGAAATTATTCTCTAATCGTTGATGCGTCTCCTCACTAATCAAGATGTGATGTAGTCCACCATCGACTTCTTTATTAAAGCTTTCTAACCGCGCTGCAATATTTACAGTGTCGCCCAAAACTGAATATTCGAGACGCTCGGCACTGCCCAGACTTCCCGCAATTACAATGCCAGAATTAATACCAATTCCAGTTGTGACAGGCGGTAAACCTGCGGCGACCCATACTTTATTCATCTCTGACAGTTTGTGCGCGATCGCTAAAGCTGCCTTGACCGCAGATTGAGCATCACGCGTGCGATCGCATTCGTTACTATGCGGGATTGGCACACCGAAGACCGCCATCACCGCATCACCGATATATTTATCAACCATGCCGCCATGAGCCAAGACTTCATCAGCGATCGCCCCCAAATAATTATTTAGCCAATTCAGCGTCTCTCCAGGAGCCTGAGCCTCAGCAGCAGTACTAAAATTTCGCATATCAGTAAACAAGACGGTGACATATACTTCTTGTCCAGTGATCCGCCCTTCTTGCATAAACTGCTCACGATTTGTCCAAATGATATCAACTAATTCTTTAGAGACATGACGCGAAAACAGCCCCATCAATACTTTACGTTCTGACTGCTGAATCGCAAGTTGATAAGCCATCACCATTACATTTGTCAATATCAAGCCCAATAACGATGGAAACAACGGTATCCACAAAGCTTGTCCAAAGGCAAGATAGCTGGCTCCCACTAACCCGCTGGCTAAAATACCTAAAAGGCTAATATTTTTGAATGCACTAGGCATAAATGTAGCGATCGCACCACCTAGGATTGCCCAAACCGCAATCCAAAGACTTTCGAGATCGTTTGACCAAACCCTGATGAATCGGCGATCGTCCAGCGTAGCGCTAATTAGCTGACTGACAATATTGGCATGTATCTCTACCCCATACATCACTTCCCCGTCAGATGTGACAGGTGTAGGAAAGCTATCCTTGAGACTTTCAGCCGTTACCCCAATCAGAACTATGCGATCGCGCAGCTGCTGCAAATTAATGCGCCCATCGATCACATCGCTAGCTCTGATATGCTCAAAAGATCGTGGGTTACCACGATAGCGAATCATCATTTGATAACCGCTATCATCCTCTTGACGATATGCGCCATAATTTGGAGTCAGCCTAGGCACAATCTGTTTACCCGCCGTAAATTGAATGGATGTGGGATTAAACTCAATTTGTTGATTTTGCAGCTTCTGTAAATATAAATTGGCAATCTCAA
>JAYTWB010000196.1:0-4350 GCA_043743655.1 Cyanobacteriota bacterium
TCTCGTTGGATAAGTTTCGAGCTTAGCCACCGTAAATTTACTGGTATCAATTTCGGGGGTGCTGGGCAGTACCCATTGAGTGAGTTTGTTGGTTTGCCAGTCATAAACATAACTGAGTCGAGGCGCTTTGGCTGTCTCGACCCCAATCGTGGTAAATCGACTGTTCCGAGTTGTTGAGCCGATGCGGATATGATCAGCATTATCAAATTGGGGCAAAGATATTTCTTTGAATGTGTCGGCTGCGATCGCTTTCAAGCGGGTATAACCACCATCATTAATCGAGTAAAGAATCCGCTGACGGCGATCGTCAATATCAAAGCTAGCAATATCTGCTTTTAGTTCTGAGGTGATAGACGTAAATTTATTATTTTTATAACTATAAAGTCGGCGAAATTCACCAAATTTTGGTGTCAGTATCAGATATTGGTCAGAATTAGTGCCATATTGAACGCTATAGTCTTCCTGCTCATTTTGACCGAGTATAGGAATAGTTTTTCTGGTTTTAACATCAAATTCATAATATTCGCGTGATTGACTACCTGTCGCTTTAGCAAATAGAAATTTTTCGCTATTGCCAGTGTCGGGATTGACAAAAACATCCGCAATCCACCAAATACCATCGCCGCCAGAAATTTGGGTTTTTTGCTTAGTTTGTAAATCGTAGCGATAGATTGTATATGAGTCTGGCTTAATGTCATTGGCACTGAAATAGATCACCCGCGAATTATTATCAACATATTGCAATGCTGTTTGGACTTTAGGTGTATGTTGGATTACCTCCAAAGCGCCGCCGTTGGTGGATTGTAAATATAATCCAGGATTCTCTTCGCCTTGTTGATCGCGAGATAGTAATAAATATTTGCCATCAGGAGTCATGCCTGCGATCGTGGTGGCTTCTTGTCCACCCGTCATTTGCACAGGAAATTTTTGCGCCCCATCCAGTCGCCATACTTGGATTGTTCCCGTAATTCCCCATGTAAAAAATAATTTTTTACCATCGGGTGTCGCCATACCTAGTCCTGGCGATCGCACATCTAAAATTGACTCAATTGGGCGAGTTAGACTAGGTGCTAAAGTCGGTGGAGCATAGCGTTTGAGAATAGCAGGACTGAGACTATCTTTACCTAATCCTGAATATTGAGCCGATGCGGGTAAAGATGCGAGGGCAAAACCAGCAAAAATAATTGAGGCAAGTAGTGATCGTTTTTTCATTGATTTTCAATAACGTAGATGCAAAAAAAGATTGTAGATAAGTATAGCGATCGCTATGCCTCGATAACTATTAGCTGATTATTTATTAGCTAATAGTTAATTCCTACCCTTGCCCACTTTGATTGCCCCCAGACATACAAGAGAAATAAACCAGAGAATAAAGCGGCGATCGTCCACTTTACCGAATCTTTCCAAAGCGATGTACTAATACGGCGCTTAGTTTCTTCTGATTGTAATTGGATTTGTTTTATTGACTTTGTTGCTTCGGCTAACAGTTTTTCTTTGATCTCTTTAGGATTAGGGATTTGAGAAATACGCGCCTGTTGTTGAGGATTGATCGCCTTTAAAACATTGCGAATTTCACTATCAGTATCAGCCTTATTTAATCGTTCAGAAATTTCTTGAACTGGTCCATTCTGTTGAGCAACTTTAACAATTACTTCACCTTGTCGCAGTGTTTGCACCCGAAATGTATTAACAATTCCCAAAGGAATCCCTACAAAGAAAAATATTGCTATTATTAAAGCCATCCAAGAAATGATTTTAGTAGCAATTTGTTCCCATTTCATTCGCGCACTATATTCACCAAAAAATATGAACGGAAAAGAAAATAATAATATCGGCACTCTTTCAATAATTTGACCATAGGTACTTAATTCCCACACTGCATTAGTAAATTTAAGAGGAATGGCAATCATGCCACAATCTAATAAAAATAGAACTAATAGACAGTAACCCAGTCCTCGCAATAATAAAAATGTTTGCCTGCCCATTGCGGGTGCTTGAATATCTTGCATAGTTTTTTTGAAAGTTTTTGAATATCTTAGTTTCAACAAATCATTTCTAGGTTTCTGGAAACTTATATTGCCAGTTTTTATACCAGTTTATCCAAGCTCGTTCTAACTTTTGATAGTTTAGATCGAGAGTGATATTTGTAGATATATTTTTATTTGCTAATGGAATTGACATGATCACAAATAGACATCGTGTATCTCGTAATTCTTTTATTCCTAGAAGATAGAGCCCAAATCGATCGGGTGTGATGTCAAAAGTATTTCGATTTTGGTTAAATTGTGCTTCTGTTACTGTCGAACCTCCGCGTGGATTAATACAAGCAGATAGATAAGCGCGATCTTGATCACTAAATAAAACATAGTACCCGACCGCTTCTAAATAACGCTGATTTAGGAGATTACTTAAAGGGCTTAATCCTATCATCTCTAGGTCTTTGGGTAAATTTATGCCCCGATCAACATATAGGATATCAACACTTAGCTCTTCTTGTGTGGATGATTTATAGGAGTAGCGCTTGGCAGTGGTCGCACCATTTTTAGTCGGTTCGGCTAGATTTTCACTGGTTAGCGATCGCCAATCTGACAAAGTTATTTGCTGAGGGAAATTAAATTGCGAATATTGTTTAGATTTTGGGATAAACAAAGCAATACTAATGGCGATAAAACTTGCCATAGAAGCTGTAATTAAACATAAATTCTTAAATTTTTTAATATATTTAAGTTTCTGCGATTGGCTTAATGATCGATTTTTTTTAGCCTTTGAGAAGCTGTTAACCTCTATCTTCACTTATTTAACCCCCTTTTATTGGTGAAGAATTTGGCGAGGTCTTATGATTTAAGATTTGATAACATAAGCAGCCAACAAAAAAAACAATAATATTAGAAAATATCCCTGCTCCACCGCCTGTATGCCAATAATCGAAATTCACTTTATCTCTATTATTAATAAGTATTGCTAAGACAGAGAGGCGGATATTATTGATAAATACAACTGAAATAATTGTACCGAGATAAACAAGTATTTGCCTAGATTTACTCACAGGATAAATATTTAGCATGACAATAATGAATGGCAATATTGTTAAAATTGGTCCTACACTAGAACAACTACCCATTATCTCAACAGAGCCGTTAGGTAATGAGACCATCGCATTTTGTCTTGTAACTTGAAAGCCAAAATAATGCAATATAAAACTTAAAAATTGAGCATCAATATTAATAATTGGTTTCAGAACTATATATACAGAGATAATTGGTAAAGATATAAATATAGCGACTAATAATTCTGACTTATAGCTTCCTAGTCTTTTAAATCCAGATAGTATTAATAATATTCCTATTGTAATTATCACTGGAAAAAAATGGGACAACACATCCATATGAGTTTGCGATCGCGTGAGCATATGACGGATTACCATCCATAAAATTAAGACTAAACCGATTATCGAAGATAGAAAGCTACCACGAAATTTTAACTTGTGTCGTTTTTGCCATAACAAGAAACTAATACTTCCCCATCCCAAAATGTCTAAGAGTGAGGGTAGATTGCCAACTATTGTGCAGACATAACAAAGATGGAAAATCCCTAAGCAACTAAGAGTAGTAAATACCCAAAATGCTTTATGTTCTAATTTTTGTTTTAGAGACTTTAAAAGGCTTTTAACCTGTTCTATTGTTATTTCCATTTTTGGGTAAGCACCTTGAAATCAGATTGGCGATCGCGAGTCTTGTTGATCGCGGAGGGTATGAAAATCTTTGTCGGGACTCCACTGAATTGCCCCATCTCGACCTGTCCAGAAGATTCTAACTTTGGCTTCATAAAGTTGATTGACCATTTCTTCGACCACGCTAGTTGCGGAGGCGATCGCAATCTGAGGGTTGATAGCTTTGAGGATCACTGGCTCGATTTGTCCACCCGTCCACCATAGAATGTTTGCTGATAAAGACGGAAGTATGTCTTTTTTGGCAGCGATCGCTTGTTGAGTTTTTTGATCGGCGTTATTTAGCAGTAACCAAGATAGCTCACCAATTTTAATTTTCAATATATCGGGAGATTGATTAAGTAGTTGGATTTCCACTTGATTATTAATTGTTAGGTTCTCACCAGCTTTGAGCGAAGCTAAGGGAGTTTTGGCATTGGCAAGCGCTTGCTGAAGATTTTGATAGGGCTTTGGGGTGACACCGAGACTAATATCGCGAAACTGGGCGATCGCCATAGAGCTAGACATTAGTACATTCCATCCATCACTGACATCGGGCTGAGTATCAGTGGCGATCGCCCAGTCGATCCGATTGATGCCCATTTTTTGTAAAAATGGCATCAATGTGAAGTTAGCAAATTGGC
>JAYTWB010000197.1:0-3469 GCA_043743655.1 Cyanobacteriota bacterium
GTTTAAGTCAAAAGTGGGAATTACTAAGACAGAAACACCCAGAAAACTAGCTTTTTGCGCCCATGCAATTCTTCAAGATGAAATTTTTATTGTTCCTGACACCTTAGAAGATGAAAGATTTGCTAATAATCCTCTGGTTTCTTATCCACCAAATATTCGCTTTTATGCAGGAGTCCCAATTAAAACTGTCGAAGGATATCCGCTGGGAACTCTATGCGTAATCGATAGCCAGCCAAGAGAGCTTAATGAAGAGCAGATATTAGCCCTTAAGTCTTTGAGTAGACAGACTAAATATCTTATTGAAACGCGCCGTAGTCTAAATGAAGTTAGCCGCTTATCTATACAGAGCAAAGCTAAACCTTTACAAGGAAAGTTTTTAAGAAAAATTGGATTTTGGACAGGTATAGCGGCTTCACTGGTGATCGGGGTTGGCGTGATTTCTTATATCAATTTAAGTAACTTAGAAAAAACTAACACTGCATTTTTGCAGCAACAGGATTTAATAGAGAGAGTTAACCGACCACTTAATCATCTGCGTGATTTAAAAGTGGTGATGCAAGATTATTTACTTCTAGATAAACGAGAAAGCTTAGCAAAATATGAGGTTTTAGCTTTGCAATTGGAGCAGGAATTGCAATCTCTTCAGCAAATGCCGATGGAGAGTGATCAGGATAAAGTATATAAATTACAAGATGTCGATCAGTATAGAGAAACGATAGATATCTTGACTAAATCGGTTCGAGAAGGACTGAGAGAATCCCGCCGCCTCATCTTACTATACCAAACTAAGAGTGTCGAGGCTGCCAAAAAACAAGTGCTAGATCAGACTACTCAAGATGTTCTCGCTCTTGCGGACGCACAACTCGAAAAACTACGCGATCGCGAAAAAGACAACTTGACAGAGTGGTTGCAAAAGCGGCAAGTTTCCAATAAGAATTCAATCGATATTTCCTTAATTACTTTATTAGCAACTCTAGCTGTGATTGGCTTACTATTTTGGTCTGTCTATCACGAGATTATGAGCCGCCGTCATCTAGAAATGAATCTTGAGCAGGAACGCGATTTCTCGATTGCTGTACTCGACACAGTGGGCGCGCTTGTGTTTGTTTTAGATACAGAAGGGAAGGTTATTCGTTTTAATCGTGAATGTGAGCGAGTGACGGGTTATCGCTATGAAGAGGTGCGAAATCAAAGCTTTTGGAAGGTTTTTTTGTTGCCTGAAGATGTTGCTTCAATTCGTGATACTTTCATCCAACCTGCTAATCGAAGTTCACCGAACTCATATGAAAACTATTGGATTACCAAAGATGGTCAGCATCGTCTGATTGCATGGTCAACTACGGCGTTGCTCAGTCAAGATGGCAAGATCAATTACATTATTGGCACGGGGCTAGATATTAGCGATCGCAAACTTGTTGAAGAAGAAATCCGCTTGCAGAATTGGCGATCGCTGGTTTTTTCTAAAATCACTCTAAAAATTCGGCAATCACTGAATATCAATGAGATTTTAAATACCACTGTCTCGGAAGTACGAAGATTTCTCAAGGCTGATCGAGTCATTGTGTATCGATTTAATGGAGAATGGGAAGGTCATGTTGAGGTCGAGTCTGTAGAGCCGCCCTGGCTGAGTTCGATAGGAATTGACATCCAAGATTCCTGCTTTCGGAGTGGTCTATGGGACGACTATCGACAAGGCAAAAAAGTAGTAAATGATAACATCGCTAATTCGGATAGCCCTGATTGCTATAAGAAATTGATGGCGAAATTTGAGGTGAAAGCTAATTTAATAGTGCCAATTGTTGAGAGCGATCGCCTATGGGGATTGTTAATAGCGCATCAATGTAGCGAACCGAGGCACTGGCGCAGTTTTGAGATTGACTTTTTGAGTGAGATTGGGAATCAGGTCGGGATTGCACTCTATCAAGCAACACTCTTAGAACAAGAAATCCAACGCCGCAGACAACTTTTGCAACAAAATATAGAGCTAGAAGAGGCTCGTCATGAGGCTGAAGCTGCCACAAAGATGAAAAGTGCTTTCCTCGCGACCATGAGCCACGAAATCCGCACACCAATGAATGCAGTGCTAGGGATGACAGGTTTGCTCGCAGACACAGAGCTTTCGGGTATCCAAAGAGACTTTGTGGAGACGGTGCGAGTTAGTGGTGAAAACCTACTCACGTTGATTAACGAAATTCTGGACTTTTCTAAACTAGAAGCCAATGAAATGGAATTAGAAGAGATTAACTTCGAGCTGAGTAATTGTGTCGAAGAAGTCGCTGATCTCTTGGCAATGCTTGCTCAAGCTAAAGGGTTAGAATTTGCCTCACTAATCCATCAAAATGTACCACTTTATCTATGTGGTGATGTCTCACGTCTACGCCAAGTATTAACTAATCTCGTCAGTAATGCTATCAAATTTACTTCAGAAGGTGAAGTGATCATCAAAGTCTCTTTAAAAACAGAAACTGAGTATATGGCAGATATCGAGTTTAGAATATTCGATACTGGTATTGGTATTGCTCCTGTATCTCAAAGAAAACTTTTTGAACCTTTTACACAAGTTGATGCTTCGACCACGCGCAAATATGGCGGAACTGGTTTGGGGCTTGCTATTTGCAAACAAATCGTTGATCTGATGGATGGAGAAATTGGCATTGATAGTGAAGAGGGCAAAGGTTCCCAATTTTGGGTGACGATTCCATTTGCTAAACAACCTGTCGGTGCGATCGCGGACTTAAGACCTCGCCGCGAAACTAATCTCAAAGATATTCGCGTGTTGGTTGTTGATGATAGCGAGACTAATTGCAAAATTTTGACTTATCAACTAACTGCATGGCAGATGCGAGTTGATGCCGTGCAATGTGCATCTGATGCTATGCCTGTTTTGCGTGCGGCGATCGCTGAAGGCGATCGCTATCAGTTGGCGATTTTAGATATGCAAATGCCCGACCTCGATGGTGAGATGCTGGGCGCACAAATCAAAGCCGATCCGAGCTTAAACGATATGAAACTAATCATGCTCACCTCGCTTAATCAAAAAGGCGGTATCAATCGAGTTAAAGAACTTGGATTTGAGTTCTATCTAGTCAAACCAGTCAAGCAGTCTCGGTTACTTGATGCTTTGACGGAAGTAGTTGCTATAAGTATCAATCACAATGATGGTGATAGACCATATCTATCTCAAGATCATCCAAGCTTCTCATCAGAAGCTTCGGAGTCCTCAACCAGAAAATATTCTAAACTCAAAATCTTGATTGCTGAAGATAGTCCCATCAATCAAAAAGTTGCCTTACATCAGCTACGCAGCTTTGGTTATGACGCAGATGTTGCGGGCAATGGTAAAGAAGTTCTCGAATTGCTAGAATGTATCCATTACGATATTATTCTGATGGATTGTCAAATGCCAGAGCTAGATGGCTATGAGACCACGATCGCCATCCGTAAGCTAGATATAGACAAAAGAAATACT
>JAYTWB010000198.1:0-2763 GCA_043743655.1 Cyanobacteriota bacterium
GTGAAAGTTATGCAAAGGTTATTAATAAAGTTATCTACATGTTCATCAAAAAGTTATTTGCGAGAGATAGAGTTGCGATCGCTCAAATACCAACGCCATAAAATATCTGTCCCCTGCGTAATCCCGATTCTTGTAGTTTGATAAATCGGTTCCATAAAATTAGGCGATCGCGCTTCTAACCATAAATCGTTGCTGGGATGCAAAGTAACACCATCAAGTTGACGATCAATTTTGAAAAGACGACAAAGTTTGCTAGGACCTGCCCCAACCCGATGCGGTTTATTTTTAGAATCGCTCCAACTAGGAATGCGATCGCACTCGATCGCTCTAATCAATACCGCGCTACAAAAATCTTCGCGATCGGTCACAATATTGACACAGTGGTAAATCCCATAAATTAAATAGACATAAGCTGTGCTAGGTGCGCCAAAAATCGCAGCGTTACGTTTAGTCTTGCGCCGATAGCCATGACAAGCAGGATCAGTCGCATCATAAGCTTCAGTTTCAGTGATTAAACCGCGATATTCGATTCCGTCAATCCGTCTTACTAGAGTGCATCCCAATAAATCAGGAGCAACTTGATCCGCAGGACGAGTAAAAAAAGATTTTTCTAGCAGCATAAAAATCAGAGAGCAGGACAATTTACCCAACTGCTAAAACCATCAAGCCAAAACTCTTTTTTCCAGATCGGTGCATCAATTTTTAAAGTGTCGATCGCATAACGACAAGCCTCAAAAGCTTCCGCCCGATGCGGCGAACCAACAGCGACTAAAACACTAATTTCGCCAATCTTCAGTTTGCCGAGCCGATGGTGGATCACCACCTCAGTAAGATCAGGGAATTTTATACGACAGCGATCGCTAATATCTTGAAATACGCCCAAAGCCATCGATTCATAAGCTTGATATTCTAAATAATCAACCGCCCGTCCCCCAGTTTGGTTGCGTACCATCCCACTCATTAACACAACTGCACCATTACAAGCATTATCGGCGATCGCATAGACAGCCGCCACATCCAAAACATCATTAGTTAATTGAAAATTGTTAGCCATATATTTCAGTCACACATCTCAGCCACACATCAAAAAAGTCAGCGCTTTGCGCTGACTTTTTTGATTAATACTCTAATTAATCTTCATGTTCTTCAAACTGATCAACCAACTGCTTATTTGGTGGTCCAAATGCCACATATATCGCGTAAGCCGTCAAACAGATCACACATACGGCAATAGTAACTGCGATCGAAGTTGCATTTTCCATGAATTGAACCAATGATTTGAGCTATTGTTAAGATTATACTATTTACTAACAATCGTTTTTTAATAGACAAAATTTATGTCACAACGTACTTGGCTAGGCGACATTCTCAGACCACTAAACGCAGAATACGGTAAAGTTTCTCGCGGTTGGGGAACCACCCCCATCATGGGAGTATTCATGGGACTATTTCTTGTATTTCTGGTAATTATCCTCCAGTTGTATAACTCTTCCTTGCTACTTGATGGTGTCAATCTCAACTGGGGCGGCTAGTTTATAGCTATCCCCCGTACTTACTTCACTTACTTTGAAAGACACGCTTTGCGTGTCTTTCAAAGTATGACTTGCATCGCGGTTTGCGCCATACAAGTGATTTGATTAAATTAAATTGTCTACAAACTAAGGTCATTCTCAATGAATATTTTTGGTATCGGCTTGCCTGAAATGATTCTCATCATGCTAGTTGCCCTGCTTATTTTTGGACCCAAAAAATTGCCAGAAATTGGACGTAGCATGGGTAAAGCTATCAAAGGCTTTCAAGATGCTTCTCGCGAATTTGAATCAGAGTTCAAGCGTGAAGCTGATCGTCTAGAGCAGCCTAGTGTTGCTCAAGTACCTGCCGAAGTCACCCCTACTGTGATCACTGCCACCGAAGTTCCTGAAGTTAAGGAAGTAGCAACTGTCGCGGATGCTTGAGCAACAATCAATCTCTTTAATTGTGGGGCTTGGCAATCCTGGAACCGAATATGATCGCACCCGTCACAACATTGGTTTTATGGCGGTTGACTGTCTAGCAAAGTCTTGGAAGATGTCTTTAGGTAAAGAAAAGCGATTTTATGGCATTTTTGGTGAAAGTCGATTAGACAACATTGGGAAGATGCGGTTGCTCAAGCCAACCACTTACATGAATGTCTCAGGTCAATCTGTTCGCGCCTGTGCCGATTGGTTTAAGTGTAACCCCGAAAATATTTTAGTTATTTATGACGATATGGACTTGCCCCTCGGTAAACTGCGATTACGATCCTCTGGCTCCGCAGGTGGACACAACGGCATGAAGTCGATTATTTCTCACCTTGGCACACAAAACTTTCCTCGTCTTCGTCTCGGAATTGGGCGTGGTAGTGATAAAAGTGAGCAGGCGATCGCCACCAAAGCCAATCAAAATGTTACTAACCACGTTTTAGGTGGTTTTAGTAACGTGGAAAATAAAGTCTTACCAGAGATTTTTGATTTAGCTGAATCAGCCGTGACTAGCATTTTAAAGGATAGTCTAGAGAAAGCGATGAGCTTATACAACAGTCGCAGTATTGATTTTTAAGTGTGAGGAGACCATAATTTATGAAAGCCATGATTTTAGCTGCGGGTAAAGGGACTAGAATCCGCCCAATCACGAACATCATGCCTAAGCCCATGATCCCAATCATGCAAAAGCCTGTAATGGAGTTCTTAGTTGAGTTGCTCAGACAGCATGGCTTTGATCGTATTATGGTCAACGTTAGTCATT
>JAYTWB010000199.1:0-2160 GCA_043743655.1 Cyanobacteriota bacterium
TCTCGTTGCCATCTTCTAAGAAGCGCTCTAGAGAATCTGTCGCTAAAGCTTTGACTGCGCCAAAATCAATCAGGACAATTTTGTGATCGCTACGGCGGCGAATCAAGTTAGCAGGTTTGATATCGCGATGGATCACCTGTGAACTATGCACAAAAGCTAGCACTTGCAAAATATCGCGCAATGCGAGAATCACCTCTTTTTGATTCCATAGCTTGCCAGCCCCAATCTCGCGGTCTAAAGTCTCACCCTCGATAAACTCCTGCACAAGATAAAATTCACCAGCTTGCTCAAAGTGGGCGAATAGTCGAGGTATTTGATCATGACTGCCCAAATCATGTAAGGTTTTTGCCTCGCTGTCGAATAGGCGCTTAGCGATCGCTAATTCTTGCGGGTTATGCAGCTGGGGCTTGAGTTGTTTGACCACACAAGCTGGCATATTTGGCAGTTGCAAATCTCTTGCCAAAAATGTTTGCCCAAATCCACCACCACCCAGCGGTTTAACGATTTGATATCGTCCTGCAAGAATTTCTGCATCGCTGCTGGTCATGGTGTTCTAAAGAGCTGTGAATTTCGCATATTACTACTTATCAATAATATGCGAAATCCCATCCTTACAGATTAAGACATAAGGCTTAGAGAGCAGGAGGAGGCTTTACATGCGTTTGCTCTCTAAAGCAAATTGATATTTTCTTGAATCGCGGCGGCTGATTTATGTAGAGTCGCTAGTTCTTGATCGGTGAGTGGCAACTCGATCACTTTTTTCACCCCTTGCATTCCTAGCTGCATCGGTACGCCCATAAATATATCTTTTAAGCCATATTCACCTGAAAGATAAACAGCTGCGGGAAAAATTCGATTGCGATCGCGTAGTATCGACTCGACCATCACATAAGCCGCCGCCGATGGCGCAAAATAGGCGCTACCTGTTTGCATCAACTTCACGATCTCAGCACCGCCATTGCGAGTTCGCTCGACTATGCGCGCGATCGCCTCTTTTGGCATTAGTTCTGTAATCGGAATCCCGTTTACAGTCGAGAAGCGCGGTAATGGAACCATCAAATCACCATGTCCACCCAACACCATCGCCTTGACATCCGCGCCAGAAATCCCTAACTCCATCGCGATAAAAGTTTGAAATCTTGACGCATCCAAAACGCCCGCCATGCCGATTACTTGATGAGTTGGCAAGCCGCTAACTTGCCATGCTAGATAGGTCATCACATCTAAAGGATTAGTAACCACGATCAAGATCGCGTTGGGAGATTGCGCGATCGCCTTTGCCACCACATCCTTGACGATCCCTGCATTTATGCGGAGTAAATCATTGCGGCTCATGCCTTCTTTGCGCGGTAAACCTGCGGTGAGGACGATCACATCTGAGCTTTTGGTGTCGGCATAGTCATTAGTACCGATAATTTGACGATCATGATTGGCGATCGCCCTTGCTTGGATCAGATCAAGAGCCAAACCTTGTGGTTTTCCCTGCACGATATCGCACAGCACCACATCGGCAAGATTATTTTCAGCAATGCGCTGAGCAAGCATTCCGCCGACATTTCCCGCACCGATGACAGTGACTTTAGGCGATCGATAATCTGGCGTTTGCGTTGGCATAAAGATGATGGTTATTTCCTAAAATTTGATCGTGCGGCGGTGAGCGGCGACAGACTCGACCAAACCTATCGCCATAAAATTGGCAATTAAAGCTGATCGCCCATAACTCAGCCACGGGAGCGGAATCCCCGTCACAGGTGCAACGTTAATATTCATGCCAATGTTTACAAAGGTTTGGAACAGTACAAACGAAAAAACACCAATCGCCAGTAACGAACCGAAGTTGTCCCGCGCATTCACCGCAATTACCAGTAAACGCCAGCAAATACCAACAAACAGTAACAACACGCACATACAGCCAATAAAGCCAAATTCTTCGCCGATCGCGGAAAAAATAAAATCTGTATGTTGCTCAGGAATGAAATTCAACTGAGTTTGTGTCCCCTTCAGCCAACCTTGTCCAAATAATTTCCCAGCGCCAATCGCGATCTTCGATTGGATAACGTGATAGCCCGCGCCTAGAGGGTCTTGATTGGGGTCGATAAATAGTAACAGCCGCTTTTTTTGATAGTCATGAAGGACATTCCATAATAAAACTCCCGCCTG
>JAYTWB010000200.1:0-6317 GCA_043743655.1 Cyanobacteriota bacterium
GGTTTTTAATAGGCGCAAAGCGCTGTAGTGCGTAGAGAGAATGATAGGATAGCCCATTGGCTTAATTTTATCTCCTCATATGCAACCCCGTCACATTGCTCGCGAACTCGCACTTTTTAGTATCAATCAATTGCCTAGCCAACCACAAAAGCTAGAATCTAAGACCTTAGACGACATTGTGACGGCAGTTGTGCGATCGCTGCACGATGAAACTAAAGAATTATTGCAAACTGCTAGCGCGGAGCTACAACGTAGCCAAGAGCGCGTAATGGCGAGCGAAACCCGTACTGGAGATATTCGTCAAGATATTCAAGCTGTAGAGGGTATGGTGCGCGAAGCGATCGAGCTAACTAAAAACGCGATTAATCATGTTGGCTCAGCGCTAGAGTTTCCCGTTACGCTAGTTTTGTCACAGCGCGCTGAAGTGCGGAACTATGCGATCGATATTCTGAAAATGGTCAATGAAAAGCGATCGCTGATCGATGAAATGATCAGCAGTGCGTTGGTTAATTGGCAAATTGATCGTCTTGCCCAAGTGGACAAAGATATTTTGCGGATTGCCACAGCCGAAATGATGTTTATGAATGTGGCAAGCAAAATCGCGATCGATGAAGCTGTTGAACTAGCCAAACGCTATAGCAGCGAAGATGGCTATCGATTTATTAATGGTGTTTTGCGCCGTATTGATGATCAAATCAAAGAGTCTCGCAAAGCGTAGCTCCCCGTGCCCAAAAAGTTTGCGGCTTCATGTCTTAACTTAAGTATTCAGCTGATACATATTCACAATTAAAATTATTCATTTTACAAACAGATGAGCTTAGTAGAATAATCACTAATGTTGCATGGAATAAAGGTTCTAGAAAATTCCTTAGAAAATTCCGTTTGTAAATTTTTGGTTGTGAGGAATTTGGTTTGATGAGTAACAAAGTTACGAGATTTTTAGCGATCGCTTTAAGCACTATATTGATTGTCGCCTCGTTAGGCGCACTATATCCCCAAAGCTCGCGGGCAAATGGTGGCACAATCACGATCGCGGTTGCTGCGCCTCTAAGTGGTGATGGAGCTGCTGCTGGTCGAGAAATAGTCGATAGTATCCAGTTATACATCGATACAGCCAATCGTGAGGGTGGTGCTACTGGTCGTCAATTTAAATTAAATACAGTTGATGACAAAGGTACTGCGGAAGGTGCAGCCCAAGCTGCTGCTGAGATTGCTAAAAGTGATGCGCTTGTAGTTTTGGGGCATCGCTCGTCTGACACCTCAATCGCGGCAGCTGATATCTATCAAGAGAAGCACTTGTCAGCGATTACGGGAACTGCTAACAATCCCAAAGTTACCGCTGATCACCCATATTATTTTCGGATGGTATATACCAATCCTACCCTAGCAAACACGCTGTCAATCTATGCACAGCAAGTATTACAGTTCAAGACTGCCAGCGTAATTTATGACAAAGCTAGCAAAAATGAAGAGACTCAATCTCAAGTAATTAAGGCTGCTTTTGAAGCTAATGCGGGCGGCAAGATTCAAAAAACTTGGGCGATCGACTCTGATCTCAATAATCGCAAAGCGTCAATCCAACAGATTGTTAACGAAATTGCCGCTGAACCTGACACAGGAATTTTGTTTCTGACGCTGACCAAAGAAGATGTCGCTGAAGATTTCTTAGTTGCTCTGAAACAAAAAGGATTAAAAAATAGTATTCTTGGCGACCAAGCACTTGCAAGAGAGTCTTTTGCGAAACGCTTTGAGAAATATGATGAAGAAAAGAAAAAATCTGGTTTCTTTACGGATGGAATGTATGTAGCTTCGCCAATTCTATTTGATAGCGCAGGAGCTGACGCTCAAGATTTTCTCTTGGCTTATCAGAAAGCTTATAACAAGACTCCTTCATATGTGGGAGCCAAGTTTTATGAATCAGCGATCGCTGGGGTCGAGGCGATTCGTAAGGCTGATCCCAAACTAACTGCGGCTAGCTTAGAAAGCGATCGCGATCAAGTAAAAGAAGCACTAGCTGCTATCAATAATCGCAAAGTCGGTCTGAAAGGTTTAACTGGCTTGCTCTATTTTAATGGCGATCGCAACAGTGATCAGCCTGTGCGTGTGGCTCAGTTCCAAAACTATAAATTGATTTCTGCATCATCACAATTTACGCCGATCGCTAATCCTGAACGCCTGAATTTACCAAAAGAAGTTCAAGCAGGAAATATCGTCCAATCTGGAGAAAAATATTTCTGGCGGCAGCGTGTTGTTTATACAGGACTGGATATTAACAAGCTGAATCGGATTGATAAAGCGACTTTTACCGCCGATTTTTATGTATGGTTCCGCTATAACGGTGGTGACGAACCAACTGAAATTCAATTCCCTGATGCAGCTAGCAATAGCGTCAATCCAACTGCGCCAGTATATGATGCCAAAGCCCCGATCAAGTCACAGGTCGTCAATGGCTTAAACTATCGACTTTATCGTGTTCGCGGTGAGTTCCGCAATGCTTTTGATTATCGCGATTATCCCTTCGACTCGCAAAAACTAATCTTGCGTTTTGACAATCCTAATCTTTCCACAGAGCGCTTAGTTTATGCGATCGACACAGTTGGCTTGAAACTACCCAGACCTGAAGCCGCAGAACGTAAACCATTTCTAGGCTTACAACTTTGGAATTTCAAGGATATAACTTACTTCCAAGACTCATCGCGCAATGCTTCGACTCAAGGAGACCCTGAGCTATTTAAGTCAAATGCTCAAGTTGAATATCCTGGTTTGAGCGTGCGGATGAATTTCCAACGCAAGTCCTTAGTATTCTTATCGAAGAATCTATTCCCTCTACTTGTGCTTGCTGTACTAACTTATTTCTGCTTGTTCTTGCCTTTAAATATGTTTGTGCCGCGCACGATGGCTCCTGCTTCAGCTCTATTGTCAGGGATTGTGCTATTGCTATCGTTTAATAATCAATTGCCAGAAATTGGTTATTCTGTCGCCCTAGAATATATCTTCTATGTTTACTTCTCTTTATGCCTGATTCCTATCTTAGAGACAGTAGTTAGCGCCAAGCTAGACAAAGATGGTCATAAAGGGACACTACGCACCGTGCAGCTTACGTCACGGATTGTATATCCCGTCATCATGGTTACCACGATTGCTATCTATCTAATTAGCTACGGTAGTCGTCTATAATCATCAGCAACTAAAAGTAAGGATGCAACCTTTGGGTTGCATCCTTACAATTTTTTTTGAATGGAGTTTAGGCTTTGGTCAGTATTAGGAGGCTGTTGGTCAACCTTGCGCTAGTCGTCATGATGTGGTTATTTGTGGGGTCTGACACAGCTCTTGCGGAGATAACTCCAGCGCCACAAACCTGTAGTGTGGGTGTTTATGTCGCCTCATTGCGGAATTTGAACTTAGCCGACAAAAAATTTAGCACCGATTTTTATTTATGGAGTGTGTGTCCCTTTAAAGAGTTGCAGCCCCTAAAAAGCTTGAAGATTCTCAATATTCAAGACTATAAAAATTTTAAATCGTCTTATGAAGTGACATTAGAGCGAAAAGATTTAGCCAAGTTATTCTATCCAAAAGAAAATGTTTATTTGACAGGAATGAAGGTTCGAGCAACTTTGTCTCAGAGCTTGAATGTTAGTAATTTCCCCTTTGATCGTCATACATTAACGATCGCTTTTGAAGAAACCATCAAAAACTCTTCGCAATTTGTATATACAACTGACTTTAAAAATTCAGGATATCAACCAGATATTGATTTGGATGGATGGCAAATTACCAGCTTTAAGATCGCCACTCAAGAATTTCCCTATGCGAGTACTTTTGGCAATCCAGATATAGCTTCGCCGCGAAATAGCTCGACTCGGATGGTGGTTTCCATGACGATCAAACGAACTAAAATTTTTAGCTTTTTTAAGCTCGTCATTGGTGTTTATATTGCTTTTGCCGTTGCTATGCTGTCTTTTTTCTATGACTCTAATGAAACAAGTCTAGCGGGTTCTCGGCTTGCCATCAGTATCGGTGCATTGTTTGCGACTTTGCTAAATATGCGATCGCAGGAATCAGTATTGGGACGCACGGATGACTTGACTCTAGTCGATCAGATTCATATTGCGACTATTCTCTACATTCTATTTACGGGCATTGTCTCAGTTTACTCGCGACTAAATGTTGAAGATGGTCAAAAAAAGCTGGCGATGTGGCTTGATCGCCAAGTTTTCTTCAGGCTATTTACCATCTCATTTATTATGTTTAATGTGATTGCGATCGCCTATGCCCTAATTGTCGGCTAAATATTTGGCTAAATTTTCGGCTAATTTACTACCCATTCAGAACATGATTTTGCGCTCAAAAGCTTGTAAATTTGTTGTTATTTTATTCCTATCGATTAGCGTATGGCTATTGATTCAAGTTCCTAATGCGATCGCTGAACCGATTAAAACTCCGCAAACTTGTCGAGTCGGCATTTACATTACATCTTTACGAGATTTTAAATTTACAGATAAATCATTTGCCGCTAATTTTCGAGTATGGAGCGTTTGTCCTGCCAAAGCTATGAATCCCTTAGCTAGTATGGAGATTATTAACTCCTTAGAATCTCAAGAACTCTCTAATAGTACGCTTAACAAAAAAAATCGTTCTGAGTTCTTTTCCACAAAAGATGAGGTTTATTGGTCTCAACGCGATATTAGCGCCGTCTTGTATCAAAACTGGGATGTGCAGAACTATCCATTTGATCGCCATGTTTTAAAAATTTCTTTAGAAGAAAATGCTCTTGATGCTTCCGACTTTATTTATACTCCTGACTTCAAAAATTCTGGTTATCCGCCTGAAATGAAGTTAGGCGGATGGAAAATCACTGACTTTAGTTTCCAAGAGGAGAAGTCTGCTTACCAGACTACTTTTGGCGATCCAGAGCTAGTTTCTCAAAAGGGAGTCTATTCGCGCTTGACGGTGGCGATCGCGATTCAGCGAGTCAAATATGTGAGTTTCTTTAAGCTAACTACAGGGGTTTATGTTGCTTTTGCTGTAGCCATGCTGTCATTTTTCTATCAAACTGGAAAAGATAATTTTGCGGGACCACGCACCAGTTTGTTGATCGGTTGTTTATTCTCAGCTTTAGTAAATATGCGCGCTCCAGAGTCAGTTTTGGGACGCACAGAGAGTCTGACCCTAGTTGATCAAATTCATATTATCGCGATTATTTACATTTTTACCGCCTCTCTTGCCACGATCTACTCTCAATTAACTAGCGAAGTTGGACAAGGAAACCGCGCTAAATGGATAGATCGCCATCTTTTGTTTCAGCTTTTTACAATCTCATTTATTGTTCTCAATGTGATTATCATTTCTTATGCAGCGATCGTTGGCTAAAACCGATAAGCATGAATCGATTCACGCTTATCGGTTGGATATACAGCAGTTGTTGATCAAATTCACTACAACAAGGGTCGCAGGGCGAAGCCCCGCAAAGGGTTTTATATTATTATTTGCGGTAGGTTTCAAAGCAAATTGGTGTAAAACCGAAGAAAAGGATAGCGGCGCGAAGCGCCGCTATCCTTTTCTTCGGTTCCTGATACAAGCGATGGTAGCTATACATCTTGGGATTGAGAATAGACAAGATTGCGTAGCCATGTGTGAAATGGACTATTGTCGCTATGCTCAGCCCAAACTTGCATATAGTGATATTCACCCAAATCGATCGGTGGCTCAAACGTGGTGAGGTTACCAAAACTCGCAAATAGCAAGGCAATACGGCGAGGTATTGTCAAAATAAGATCGGTCTGACCAACAATGAGCGCCGCTGATAGAAAATGTGGCAACTTTAACATCACTCTCCGTTTGCCCCCTAACTCTTCTAACTTGCGATCAACATGACTTTTAAATAATTTGTTGGTTTCAGGCAATGGTGAGCCTGTCGTGGTGATTAAAGCGTGTGGTGAAGCGATATAAGATTTGAGAGTAATCTCTTTGTCAAGAATAGGATGATCGGTTCTTACTATCGATACAAAACGTTCGACAAATAAATTCTGAGTTTTAAATCCCTTAGTTCCATTGAGATCAAATACTCCTAAACCGAGATCAAGTTTTCCTTCTTTGAGTTTTTCTAAAATGTCAGTGTGCGATCCGTAGCACTCTATATTAATGCAAGGACTAGAGAGTGAAAGTTGTTTGATAACTGAGGGTAAGACCACAGTAGTTCCATAATCTGAAGAGGCGATCCGAATAGTTCCTTGAGCAAATTCAGGAACAAAAATCGGTTCTTCAACTAGTTGTTTGATATCGATAAGAATATTTTCGAGGGATGCTTGCAAAGCGAT
>JAYTWB010000201.1:0-2409 GCA_043743655.1 Cyanobacteriota bacterium
GCCGTGATTGCAGGTACAGGATTGGGATTGGGATGGTTTACCGATACATTACCGATCATCCGTAGTTTCGGGGCTTCACTGGTTAAGTAGAAATGGTTAAGTAGAAATTTGATTGGGTCGATTGTGCCAATAGAAAGATATTGCTAGATTAATCCATTTAAAAACATAATAGAATCCTGTGAAGATTGTAAAAAATAGAATTGTGCCGAAGAAAAAGTTGGGATTGTCGAGATTATCAATCGCATCGTGAATGAGGCGGCGCGGCTGCGTCAAGACATGCCAACTATTTAAGCGGTTGACTCTTCCCCAGTAAACACCAATCGCACAAATCAGATTTATACTTAATTCTACCCAAGCCGCACTTTTAATCAGTTTGAGCCGACCTAAGTATTCAGTAAGATTGATAATAGAGAGAACATAACATTGGAACCCTAGCAATAACAAAACAATATATTGTGGAATCAAGACAAAAATTACACTGTTAGGAGAAATCTCGGACGATCGCGAATCATCCACAAAATGGATAATGTCAGTCAGGATGTAAGGTGCATTTGGCAGAAACAAGATAAAAATTGATAGCCCTAACCACCAGATCAGATTTTGCGGTAATTGCTTTGGCGATCGCTTAGCAAAACGCTTACTAAACAAAATAAAACTGAGTACACAAGGAATTATTGCTAAAAATAAATTCCAGCCCATCCACCGAAAATTGTCTAAAAACTGCTCAAATGCTGCGGTCATTATGTTTTCTCCATTAATAAACTTGTTAGTAGTTATCTAGAGGTCAGGATAGATGGTGCGAAGCGCCGCCTATCCTGACCTCCAAAATTCTGATCTCTTTAGCACTGCCAACTTATTTTAAAGACTAACTTTTATGGTTTTGAGTATGGTTTTGAGTCTCCCAATTTCGAGTTTCTCGATTTCGCAGAGTTGGTTAGTGGCGATCGCGCTAAATACTATTCTCGGTGCGATCGCTTTATTATTACCGCGCAAAGTTTTGACCACCGCAGGTATTTGTCATGCATGGGCGTTGGGAATTACGGTTTGGGGATGTTTAGGGTGGCAAGGTTATCTCGTCATTTTAAGCTATCTGATCATCGGTTCGGGGGTAACTCGGATTGGTAAAGACATCAAAGAGGCTAAAGGCATTGCGGAAAAACGCGATGGGGCAAGAGGACCTGAAAATCTCTGGGGTTCGGCCGCCACAGGAGCGGTTTGTGCGATCGGTCAAGCGATCGCGCCTAATCCGCTCTGGTTAGTTGGCTATGTAGCCAGTCTCAGCACCAAACTGGCGGACACAACTGCGAGCGAAGTTGGTAAAGCCTATGGCAAAAGCACATTTTTGATCACCACGCTGAAGCCTGTCGCCGCAGGAACAGAGGGGGCAATCAGTCTAGAAGGGACAATCTCAGGGATCATTGGTTCGTTAGTAATGGCGGCGATCGGTCTAGCTGTGGGTTTATTAGCCAGTCCGTGGGATTTACTATGGTGCGCGATCGCCGCTTTTGTCGCCACAAATATCGAAAGCCTAATCGGTGCAACCCTCCAAGAAAAATATGACTGGCTGACCAATGAACTCGTAAATGGGATTAATACAACTATTGGTGCGGCGATCGCTGTAGCGATCTCCTATTTCATCCAGATTTGAGCGATTAAAAAGCTGATTTTGTCAACTTATTTAATGAAAACATAACATTTGAGAAATGGGACATCGCAAAATTGTAAGATTGAGGCGCATAGCTTCACTTAAATCATTAAAGGAATAGCTCAAGTGTCTAAAGGAACAGAAATCATTGCGATCGCTGCACGGGAAATTCTCGATTCGCGTGGCAAACCAACCGTTGAAGCGGAAGTCCAACTTGCCAACGGCGCAATCGGTCTCGCACAGGTTCCCAGTGGTGCATCTACAGGTAGTTTTGAAGCCCACGAACTACGCGATGGCGATAAAAAACGCTACGGTGGCAAAGGAGTTTTAATCGCAGTTCGCAATATTCACGAAAAAATTCTACCTGAATTAAAAGGCGTAGATGCCCTCAACCAAGAATTAGTTGATCGGATCATGATCAAGCGTGACGGTACGCCGAATAAATCAGAACTTGGCGCAAATTCGATCTTGGCGGTCTCGCTTGCCACCGCTAAGGCAGCCGCCGCCGCGATTGGACAGCCGCTCTATCGCTATTTGGGGACACCATTATCAAACGTTTTGCCAGTCCCCTTGATGAACGTTGTTAATGGCGGCGCTCATGCTGACAACAATGTTGATATCCAAGAATTCATGATCGTGCCTGTGGGCGCACCTAGCTTTAAAGAAGCCTTGCGCTGTGGAGCGGAAGTATTTGCGGCGTTAAGCTCAGTACTGCACGACAAAGGCTTGTCCACTGCTGTTGGTGATGAAGGCGGATTTGCGCC
>JAYTWB010000202.1:0-2134 GCA_043743655.1 Cyanobacteriota bacterium
GGACCCGCCGCGACAGCCTTTTTATTGGTAAAGGAATTACATTTAATGATGGGTTTAGGGGCGATAATTGGGGTTATCGCTAGTGTCAGTGGTATGTATGTCAGCTACTATCAAAATGTTCCTTCGGGTAGTGCGATCGTCTTAATTATTTCAGGGTTTTTCTTGTTAGCCTTACTATTCAGTCCTTCACAAGGAATTTTAACTAAGCGAGCAGTCACCAGACGGGCTAAAACTTTGCTAGGTAGAATAAAGACAAACAAATAATTTACTAAACAATCAGCGATTGACTGCACAAACCCAACGATTCTCATTTCTAGTTCAATAAAACAGATAAATATTGCGATCGCCTAAATCGTCAGTATTTAATCGCTCTACAAAACTTGACGGTTGATTAAAATAGAATCTTAGCTAATCTCAGTTCGGATAGTCCATGAACTTTAGTTCTTGGTTGCCTCAGTTTTCATGAAAAGGTTTCATGGAAAGGTTACTTACAGCATGGTGACAAATCAAGATTACAGCAACAGTTATTTAGTCTTCATACTATTTGATTGGGTTGTAATCGCTTCTTGACAAACATTTTGCAACGTTTTAAAAATTTTCGTTGAGCGATCGCTACAGGAACTAAGGCTTTGACCAGTGGCGAACTAACTTGAAAACTTGCTTCATTCCAAGCATTGCGATGCACGTTGTAGCTTTCACTCTGGGCGATCGCATATTTAAGTACGTCTATTAGTTTAAATGGCATCGCCCAATAGAAATGATAAAGCTCATTAGGATCATCAAAGAATGGACAATCGGTAAATGCTTCTGCTTCTTGTTTAGTTGGAGAGTTATTTGCCGTAATAAATAGATCATCTAAGGCTTCGCGTAATAACTTAGGAGCAGTAGGAAGTGCAAAATCACTAGGCGATCGCATTACCAGATGACGGACAAAAGTGATTACCGATTCTTGAAACGATGCTAGCCCCCAATCTAGTGCGGGTTGGTTAGTTAAGTGCTTCAGAACTGGCTTAACACTATTATCTGCTTGCACAGCATAAGTAAGCGTTGTGCCTTCACAACCTGCACAAAAAACTTCCATGGCTGAAACATAGCGATAATCAATATCGCTACGAATTCCAGTTGAGTCGTTGATATTAAAAAAGTAAGCGATCGCTTCACCTTTGTGTTTGAGTCCGCCCGATGGTTTGTCTAAAGCAAAATAGAATCCGACTGGATTTCTGGTGCCAAATATCTCGAAAGCATTTTCTAAAGAAATCTGTAAACTGCCCCGCCAACCGACATCGACTAATCCAAATGGCTGTCCATCAAGCATTTTTTCTTGTTGTAAATAAGCTTTTAAGACTTCGCGTTTTTGCTTAGCAATTTCTAAAATTAGCTCTTGCAGAGATACATTTTTTTCGAGATTTGTACGCAGAAAAACGCGTTCTTTTGTTGATAGATTTTTTTGCCACAAGTCTAATGGATAGCCTAATAACTCAAAAATTGGCTGAGCAGCTTCGCGCTCAAGACACATCCGCGCCAGCAAGCTCTCAATTGTAAAAATATCCGTATCATCAAACATCCATTCCCAAAAAGCTTTATTAATCTTGGTTAACCCCGGCATTCTCAGAGCTTGACGACTGACATATAGATAGCGAAGTTCAACTTCTGGGTATATCTGTGGTGCGAGTTCTTTGGCAATCTGCAACAAGATTTCGCCATCTCTGGCTAGAAAATAAATACGCGAGAGTTTTCGAGTTTTAGCCTGTTGCAAAATCCAAATCACATAGGCAGTTAAAACAGGTGCAGCAACAGCAGCGGCAATATCTCTAATCACCGATTCTTTTGGTGTTTTTGTATCTCTTGTTAAGCGAGTATAGCGCGAAATACCTGCCCATAGAGAAGTAATTCCATTTGTAGCATGGGCATATTTTTGGAGTATTAACTCATACCGATTAGGATTAGCATTATCTATATAAACAGAAGAAATTCCTAACGAACGTGGCTTAGCAACATCAGACTGCCAATTATTACCAATATGTGTAAGCTGTTGAGGATTTAAAGACAAGTCTTCAAGTACCTTTAAAAACAAACTTCCCTCTCCCTTAGACTTACGATGATCAGCAGACAAATACAAGCGATCGCCTTCTTG
>JAYTWB010000203.1:0-3373 GCA_043743655.1 Cyanobacteriota bacterium
AGCGATACTTGTCCGTTGCTGCTCTCCGCCAGAGAGCTGTTCAGGGAAACAATCTGCCTTGTGCAGTAATCCAACCATTTTGAGTGCAGGTTGGACGCGGCGCTGGATTTCTTTGTAAGTATATCCCTGCGCCATTAGCACAAAGGCAACATTTTCAGAAACAGTACGGCGTGGTACGAGTTTGTAATCTTGAAAGACAATGCCAATCTTGCGCCGTAACATGGCTAGGTTATCGCCTTTTAAGCCATTGAGGTTAACCCCATTTACGATGACCTCACCATCGGTTGCTTGCTCAGCACCATACAGCAATTTCAGTAGGGTTGATTTCCCAGACCCTGAATGCCCTGTAATAAATTTAAAATCCCCTTGACGAAGTTCAATATTCACATCACGCAAGCCCACAGCACCATTAGCATAGGTCTTGCGAACATTATCTAGCTTGACGATCAATGGCTTTTGACTGCTGGGTTTGGGGCTGTCGGAAATCTTGGTTGTGTCTAAATTAAGCGAGTTAATCGATAACGGGTTTGGTTTTGTTGGCAGTTTTAGCATGAGCGATCGCTTTATATCCTGAAAAAGCTGAGCATAGATACACCGTCTTCAATCTTTTTACTTGAGATTATACATATCTCGTCAAGCGATCGCGCTCTAGCTATTGTGGGATTGCTAATTTTTTGTCAAAAAGCTAGTAAGCTTTTACTCATCTGTTGCTTTTGTTTAAAAAATAACAGGTTGCAATTAGTATTTTGATAGTATTTTGATAAAATCAGCTATCTTGTCAACAAGAGTGATGTACTAACAAAAGAATTAGCTAATCGATTCATAAGCAATTCATATGCATTCACATGTCTATTCATCAAATCAACTGAGGGATTATCAGCAGTGGCAGCTCACAAAATATTAGTGATTGATGATAGTCGCGTAATCCGCAACATGGTGCGCGATATGCTCCCTCCAGCCAATTTTGAGGTGATAGAAGCCGCCGATGGCATCAAAGGGCTAGAGATGATCCATCAGGAAAAGCCCTGGATGATCATGCTAGATTTCTTATTGCCTCGAATGAGTGGTTTTGAGGTTTATGAAACTCTGCAACAGAGTCCAGAACTGAGTCGTATCCCACTGGTTTTGATGTCTGGTCGCAAGGAAGAAGTGACTAGCAAGATTGCCGAGCCATTTGAAGATAAATATCTTGTATTTATTGAGAAACCTTTTGAGCAGAAAGAATTAATTACTGCAATCAAAAGAGCGATGGTCATTGTCCAGAAGCGTCCACCTGTCTCAGTCATGCCTGTTAGTACTTTAGATACTACTTCTCAAGAACGATCAGATGACGGATTGGTTAAACGGGTTCAGGAGCTGGAAGTCAAGCAGAAATTGTTAGAGCAACAGTTAGCTTCACAGCAAAAACAATTTCAACAACTTGTGGACTTTATCAAGAAAAAATTAAAGTAAGGAACGCCACAAAGAACTAATTCGCCAAGCGCTGCTTGCCGAATTAGTTCTTTGTGGTATTGAGACTATGACAGATTGGTTACAACGTACAGAATTACTGATTGGTTTAGACAGCATCAACCAGCTTAAGCAATCAAATGTTTTGATTGCTGGTATGGGCGGCGTAGGGAGTTTTGCGGCTGAGTTTTTATGTCGTGCTGGGATTGGTCACATGACGATTGTGGATGGCGATCGCGTTGACTCATCTAACAAAAACCGTCAGATTGTGGCGCTCGATAGCACTGTCAATATGCATAAAGCTGATGTAATGGCAGCGAGAATGTATGACATTAATTCTGATCTGAAATTAACTGTTATCAAAGAATTTCTCACGCCTGACTTGATGATGGCACTCGTCACGACTAAATTTGATTGGGTGCTAGATTGCATCGATAGCTTGCAGCCGAAGCTCTATTTTCTCGTTGCAGCCGTTACTAATGGGGTGAAAGTGGCAAGTAGTATGGGTGCAGGTGGGCGAGTCGATCCGCAAAAGATTAGGATTGCGCCAATTTTTGAGACTGATTGTTGCAGATTTGCTTATAAGGTTCGGAAGGGTTTACGACGTAAAGGGTTTGCTGATGCGCCGATTGTTGCGGTCTATTCTGAAGAGCTAGTAAACCGTGATTCGTTGCAATTGACTGATGGCAGTAATTTTAAGCGATCGTATTACGGCACGATATCTTATTTGCCTGCTCTGTTTGGCTTAAATCTAGCCAGTGTCGTTATTCGTGATCTTATAAAAGACAAATGACCTGTACTTCGTACAGGTCATTTGTTAGAAAAGCGAATGGCGAGAATCGAACTCGCAACATCTGCTTGGAAGGCAGAGGTTTTACCACTAAACTACATTCGCAAATTAGATTTGTAAACTAAATTAGCATAGATTGGGTTAGCGGAAGTGCATTTCTCTTCATGCAGTTACTAATATTAGCAGCGATCGCGCGATTGTCAAATTTATTTGAGCGGGCTTTGTTATCTACTCAAATTTGGTCTTTAAAATTCGCAATAACCCTGATCCATTTCAATCCGATCTAAAACTTTTAAGCCACGTGCATCGCCTAACTTACGCAGCGCATTTCTAGCGTCGGTCTGAACGCTGAGATCATCATCATCGAGTGCATAAATGAGCGCATCAATCGCATCATGATAAATTTCGTTGTCGTCATCAGATTCCCGATCCATCTGGACGATTAGTTTGCCGAGTGACCATGCACAGTTACCGCGGACGGCGGAGGTTAAATCTTTGGTTAAGGCTTCGACTAGAGGGGCGATCGCTTGCTGATCTCCTAATTGTCCTAGCGCACTAGCAGCCCATAGCCGCACCGCCGTAATGTCATATTTCAGAGCCGAAATAAGTGGGTTTAAGCCTAAGGTGGCGCGACAGGTTCCTAAAGCCCAGACAATACCTTTGCGAACATAACCATTCCAGTCTTGCTTGAGTTGATCAATCATGGGCGCGATCGCACGATCGCTCTTATTCCGACCGAGTGCATAAGCGACACTGACTCGCACAAGTGGGCATTCATCTTGTAACAACTCGATTAGACGCGTTACAGCTCGCTCATCCTCTAATTCACAAAAAGCTCTAGCAGCTTGCATTCTCTCTAAAATTATCTCTGAGTTGAGGAGCGCTAACATCTCATCAGGATCAGGAAGAGAATTTTCCTCTTCGGCAGGCAAATCCAATGGACTGAGTGGATTTGCCTCGATATCTAAAATAGTTAGGTCGTCATTGAGGGGCATGGCGATCGTCATGGCAAAAAGTCAAGCAGAGTGCGAAGTCCCGATGTGTAGTTGTTATCTTACAGTGCTTTGCCTAGCTTTGTGACCAATGTTTGTGACCAGTGATAGTTAGAAAGGTCTCCAGTCTGGCGATCGCAAC
>JAYTWB010000204.1:0-2203 GCA_043743655.1 Cyanobacteriota bacterium
ATCAATTCGGTATCTTTTTTACCCGTTTGATAAATCTATCTTGGGTATGATGGCATAAACCTAAACCAAATCACAAAAAACAGCCATGAGTGGAAACGAGTCACGCATTCAAGCCATTTATCAAATTACTAATCGCGAGCCGATGCCTAAGACAGCATCCAAGCGTCTAGAAGAAATATGGGCAACTGATGTGTTTACTCTGAGCAAGATGCAGGAATGTCTTCCAAAGACAATCTTCAAATCGATCAAGAAAACAATTCAAACTGGTGAAGTCCTTGATAGCTCAGTAGCTGATGCGATCGCTTTGGCGATGAAAGATTGGGCAATTTCTAAAGGCGCATTGTACTATGCCCACGTTTTTTATCCTTTGACCAACGCGACCGCTGAGAAGCATGATGGTTTTATCTCAGTTCAGAGTGATGGTTCGGCGATCGCTGAATTTCCTGGCAAATTATTAGTTCAGGGTGAGCCTGATGGTTCATCATTCCCTAATGGCGGTATCCGATCTACTTTTGAAGCACGCGGTTACACAGCTTGGGATGTAACCAGTCCCGCTTACATCATGGAAACCGACAATGGTTCCACCTTGTGTATTCCCACAGTTTTTGTGTCTTGGACTGGAGAAGCCCTCGATAAAAAAACACCATTGTTGCGCTCGATCGCCGCAATGAATAAAGCTGCCACCAAAGTTTTAAAACTGATGGGTGAGAAAGACGTTGCTCCTGTTAATTCTAGCTGTGGCGCGGAACAAGAATATTTCTTGGTAGATGCTAATTTTGCCAATGCTCGTCCAGACCTATTGCTAACAGGTCGGACTCTATTTGGGAAGCCATCGGCGAAGGGACAGCAATTTGATGATCATTACTTTGGTGCGATTCCTGAGCGAGTTCAAGTCTTCATGCAAGATGTCGAAGAGCGCTTGTATCGCCTCGGTATCCCTGCCAAAACTCGTCATAACGAGGTTGCTCCTGGTCAATTTGAAATTGCGCCATTTTTTGAAGCTGCTAACGTAGCGACTGATCATCAACAAATGATTATGACCATGTTGCGCTTCACTGCGAAAAAACATGGATTTGTTTGTCTACTTCATGAAAAGCCATTTGCAGGGATCAATGGTTCGGGCAAGCATGTCAACTGGTCTGTGGGTAATGCAACTCAAGGTAATCTACTCGATCCCGGCGATACTCCACATGCCAACGCCCAATTCTTGGTTTTCTGTGGCGCAATTATTCGTGGTGTTCACAAATATGGTTCGCTTTTACGTTCAGTAGTGGCGACTTCGGGAAATGATCACCGCTTAGGAGCAAACGAAGCTCCCCCTGCGATTATTTCGATGTATTTAGGGTCGCAACTTGAGGATGTATTTGAGCAGATTCGTCAGGGCGATCTCAAGAGTTCGAGCAGCAAAGGTCAGATGAATATCGGTGTAGACACCTTGCCGATCTTGCCAACCGATCCAGGCGATCGCAACCGTACCTCGCCTTTTGCTTTTACAGGAAATCGTTTTGAGTTTCGCGCTGTTGGTTCTAATCAATCAGTGGCGGGCCCGCTCGTGGCGATGAATACAATTCTTGCTGAATCACTTAACTGGATGGCTGAAAAGCTTGAAGGTGAAATGGCTAAGGGTGCTGGTCTAAATGCGGCGATCGCCACAGTTCTTAAAGAAGTGATGGAATCGCATGGCGCAATTATCTTCAATGGTAACGGTTACTCTGAAGAATGGCATAAAATGGCAGTCGAAGAGCGCGGATTACCAAATCTTCGGACTACTGCTGACGCTTTGCCTGTTCTCAAAGAAGCTCACATTGAGGAATTGTTTGATAAGATGGGAGTCTTGACTCCTGTTGAGCTAGCCAGCCGCTTTGAGACCTATGCTGAGCAGTACATTCTCTCGATTGAAGTCGAAGCGAAGTTGGTGGTCAGCATGGTCAAGACTCTAGTTTATCCTGCCGCAACTCGCTATCTATCCGATCTTGCGAATACCTCTCTTAGCTTGAAAGAAATTGGTGTTGATTTTGAGAAAGAAACCCTTGACAAAGTCGCTTCTCTCACTAAGTCGATGACGGATTCGGTTAGTAAGTTGATGTCTGCTTTAGCTAGCCATGATTTTGCTTCTCCTGAAGAGCATATGCAGTTCTTGTCTCATACTATTCGTCCGTTAATGGATGGAGTTCGTGTTTCTGTGGATGCACTAGAAAGCGAA
>JAYTWB010000205.1:0-2547 GCA_043743655.1 Cyanobacteriota bacterium
ATAAAACCCAAAAAGCTGTGGCGCACGCGCAGCGTGCGCCACAGCTTTTTAATCGGGATTTTAATAGTGATTAGCTTATTATTTGAGATTTAACTGCAGCGATCGCAAAAAATTTGGAGCTGACAGCGATCGCGCGATTTCTTTGATATTAATAGGCTTGCTGATGTAATCATTCATCCCTGCATCAATGCAAGCCTGATAATCTTCTGGTAGAACATTCGCAGTTAGAGCGACAATCCACGGCTTAGTTACAGACGATGAATTTTCGCGAATTATTTCAGTTGCGGTAACTCCATCCATCATCGGCATTTGCATATCCATAAATATTAAGTCATATTCTTGATTAGATAGCAGATTTATCGCTTCATGCCCATTCAGCGCCACATCTGCTTGATAGCCAAATTTTTTAAGCATGAATAGAGCTATTTTTTGATTGGAAATATTGTCCTCAACCACTAAAATTTTGATTGGTAGTGACTGAAGTTCTATTGGTATAAAAAAGTTCGGCTTGGGGTTTATTTGCTCTGAATTACTTACGGGCAGAACGATCACAAAGTTAAATATTGATCCTTGATGATCGCTAGGAGAACTTGCCACCCAGCCCGCAGGCGGATTTCCACCCACATGACCGCGACTTTCTACCCAGATCGTCCCGTGCATGGACTCAATCAATCTCTTGGAAATCGCTAAGCCTAGCCCAGTACCACCAAATTGACGATTGATCGAAGCATCTGCTTGAGTGAATGGCTGGAATAACTTGTCAATGCAATCGCGATCAATGCCAATACCTGTATCGGCGATCGTGAAGCTAAATTCATATGCGAGTCCATCATCAATGAACCGACCACGAATTGCGATTGAGACCTGACCGTGATTAGTAAACTTAATCGCATTACCAATTAAATTAATAAGTATTTGGCGCACGCGCAAACTATCACCGATGACCTTAGCTGGGATATTGCAGTTAATTTGCTGTTGCAGATTAATATTCTTGTCAACTGCTTGTTTATTTAAAAGATTACAAGCTGCATTTAAGGTATCTGTAAAGTTAAATTCTTTTTTTTCTAGCTGCAAATTACCCGATTCAATTTTCGAGAAGTCGAGAATATCATTAATGACAGATAGCAGCACATCTCCGCTATCTAAAATAACTTGGACAAATTCTTTCTGCTCCGCATCTAGATGCGTAGTTGCCAGTAATTGCGACATTCCCAGCACTCCATTCATCGGCGTGCGGATTTCATGGCTCATGTTGGCAAGAAACTCACTTTTAGCCCTATTAGCCGCTTCGGCGGCTTCTTTTGCTTGAGACAAAGAGATTTCCATCTGTTTGCGATCACTAACATCAAACATCACCCCAACCATGCGAATAGCCGTGCCTGATTCATCATATATACCTCTGCCCTTAGACAATATCCATCGCATATCTCCTTGCGGACGAATAATCCGATATTCTACTTCTAAGTCAACATGGTCTTGTAGAGCTTTTCTAATGGTTTGTTCGACCCAACCTAAATCATCTGGATGTACGCGATCGCGCCACATTAAATAAGTCCCTTGAGATACAACAGATGAGTCTAAGCCCAGCAATTCAAAATGAGATTGATTCCATTTAATCTCATTTGAGGCTAGATCAAAGTCCCAACAGCCGATTTTATTGAGATTGATCGCTAGTTTGATTGTTTCTTCACTTTTTTGTAAAGACTCGATTAGTTGACGTTGAGTGATGGCGATCGCAACTTGGTTGGCAAGTTTCTGCATCAGTCCGATTTCAAAGTCAGTCCATTGGCGAGGGCGATCGCATTGATTGACGATTAGCAACCCCCATATAATGCCATCTTGGATGATTGGGACAACAATATCTGCCTTAATCTTAGATATCCGTAAAAAATCGGCATGAATGTCAGAAATGTCCGCAGTGTCAATATTTTCAATTTTACTAAAATTATTTAATTCATATTGCGGAAAATATTTAACAAACTCAAGTTTGGCTGTAGTCTTTCCGAGCATAGGTACAAGCTTCTCATTCCCAGCTTCATTTATGACAAAAAATGATTCCTCATCTTCAAGTCGGCAAATCAAGGCTCGATCTACTTGCAAAATCTTTTGGAGTTCTGTAACTGTCGTCTGTAAAATTGCTGCTATATCGAGTGACTGACAAATTTTGAGAGTGACTTCAGCGAGTAGTTTAGTTTGTTGATGCTGAAGTTGCAGTTCTGATGCTTGCTTCTGCACCTGTTGCTCTAGAGATGCATTTAATAATTGAATATCTTGATAAAGTTGCGCTTGTTGGATCGCGATCGCAATTTGCACAGATAGTTGATGGAGTAATTGAATTTCGCTTTTTTCCCAAACACGGGGCGCAGAGCATTGGTGGACGATCAGCAGTCCCCATAGATTTTGACTGTGGGATTGATTATGTAATTGATTATTGCATTGTTCTTTATCACTAAGTCCTTTATCACTAAGCCCTTTATCCTTAGGAGATACAGATAATAGAATCGGTACGACAATATTGGCTCGAACCTGAAATTGTTGCAACATCTG
>JAYTWB010000206.1:0-8433 GCA_043743655.1 Cyanobacteriota bacterium
GTTTCTAGGAAGGCTTAAAGATGAAAAAGGAGAATTATGCTCTCCATTAGTTCTTCAAGCAACTAAGTATCTCCCATCACTCGAAAACAAGAAATGGGAAGATAAATATGATCAGATTAATTCACTTACAAAAACTCAACAGTTATTAATTAAGAGAGCCAAAATCGATGTCACAATCCTTCAAAAAGAAAGTAATTCCAACACAAAATATGAACTTTTTCAAAGATTAAATACGGGTAGTTCTATGTGTACGCCACAGGAGATAAGAAGCTGTATTCTTGTAAGTATTAATCTGGATATGTATAGATGGTTGAAAAATTTAAGCAATAACGAAGATTTTAAATCTTGTATTAACTTGAGTGAAAAATTAGAGGAAGAACAATATGATATGGAAGTTATATCTAGATTTGTTGTTCTTAGAAATCTTCGCATGGAAAATTTAACAATATCCGATATTGCGGGGTTTATTACTGATAAGATTCAGGAAATTGCTAATGATCAATCTTTTGATTTTGATGACGAAAAAAAAGCTTTTGAGACTACTTTTAAGGTTTTAAATCAGACTACAAAAGAAGATACTTTTAGAAAATATGATCCTTCTACAGATAAGTTTTCAAAAGGTTTTTTATTAGCTCCATTTGAAGTAATTGCTTCAGGTATTGGATATCACTATCAAAAATATCAACAAGTTCTTGAAAGCGGAAAGACTGAAGGCTTAGATATTAAAGGTAAGCTTAAAACAATGTGGGAAACTGAAGAATATCAAAATGCTTATGGTAGGGGTAAAGATGCTAAAACAAGAATCCCCAGATTAGTTCCTCTTGGTCGCAAGCTATTTTCTCTATGAGTAGTATTCGTAATCTGATCGACCTAGATGATTGCTTAGCAACCGACTTAGCTTGGCGGAAAAAAGAGCTTTCTATCCTCATAGGGTTAATTGAAACAAAGAGCTTTGAAAAAAGTAAAACAAATGTACTGCTTAGAAGTGGGATTACACTTTTGTATGCTCACTGGGAAGGTTATATTAAATGTGCTGCTTCTGCCTATCTGGAGTTTGTTTCAAATGTAGCAAGGCAAAAGAATTTTAAATATCGAGATTTAACTTATAACTTTATTGCAATTGCAATGAAAGGTGAATTAAATGAAGCATCTACTTCTAACCAATCAACAATACATAATAAGGTAGTTGAGTTTTTAATTGAAGGTATTAATGAAAGAGCTAATGTCCCTACAAAAGATGTAATTCAAACAGGATCTAATTTATCTTCAAAAGTTTTATATCAAATTCTCATTTTACTAAATCTTGACCATAATCCATATGAAATAAACCAAGTCTTAATCGATAAGAAGTTACTACAACAAAGAAATATGATCGCCCATGGAGAATATTTGGATACAGATGTTGAATCTTATAAAGAATTGCATGAAAAAATCATTGCTATGATGAATTTATTCAAGGATCAAATTGAAAATAATGCAGTATTAGAACTATATTTACAAACTGATAAATAGGCTGTCAATTTTTAGGGATTTGTGGGAACTCTTTGGATAGCAGCTACGTCTTTCTAGGCTAGAGATTTACGCCACGCGATTAGGAAGGCTATCAAATGATTTCAAGAAACTTTAGGGTTAGTTCGTATTCTGTTCTGTTAGGATTAAGCGCGATCTCAATTACTGCCATCTTTCTGCCACAGTTGGCTGCGGCAGAGCGACCTGTTTTCGATATGCTCCTTGTCAAGCTTGCCGCCTCAACAGATCAGCAAGCATCGCAGAGTGCGATCGCCAAGTTACGCGAATTTAGGAATGCGGGTGTAGATGATTTTTTGAGTGTTTATCAGCAAGATTTACCTAATAATCCTCGATTAAGAACTGTTTTAGATGCAATTTGTCAGCAAAAAGATTGTGACGCATCGCGCTTGTATTGGTACAAAGATTTAGAAGCGGCGAAGATAGCGGCAAAAGAATCTGGTAAACCGATCTTGTCTTTGCACTTGCTGGGCAATCTCAATGATGAGCTTAGTTGTGCGAATAGTCGATTTTTCCGCACTGCGCTTTATCCTAATGCTGGCGTGTCACAATTGCTGCGCGATCGCTTCATTTTACATTGGCAGTCCGAGCGCCCTGTGCCGAAGGTGACGATTGATTTTGGGGATGGTCGTAAACTGGAGCAAACGCTGACAGGCAACAGTGTCCATTATGTTCTCGATAGTGACGGTCATCCGATTGATGCAATTCCCGGACTGTATAGTCCACAAGCTTTTATAGAAAATCTCAAAGATGCTGAAAATGTCTGGAGATCGCTTGGCAATATTGATTTAAATAGTGATTTAAGTTCGCGGCGAGAAATTTTGATCAAATACCATCGCGATCGTTTAGCTAAGCTGGAAAAAACTTGGCAAGCGGATTTGACTCGATTGCGTTTACCATCTCAGCCATTGCTTCAGCCGATCGCCGCCACCTCAGGTGCGACCGCGATTGTCGCCAGCCGTTTGGCTTTCTCTAAGTCAGCCGTGGAATTACCAATTTTGAGCAGTGCGGATAGACAAGTATTAGCGGAAGTTGCGCCATCTTCTCCATTTGCCAAATTGAGTGATCAAAATTGGGCAAGGCTAGCAAGGCTCTATCAAAATCGGGTGTATCTCGATCAAGGTAGTCTGAAACTAATGGAGCGCAAATTGTCGCCGAGTGCTTCTATGGCAAGTGTGGTCAAGACTTTTGAAAGTGCGATCGCTCAAGATACAGTTCGCAATGAGTATATATTTCACGCGCAGATTCATAACTGGTTTGCCAATGGTGAATTTGTGAATGGTGATTCAAAATCTCTAATCGCCCTCAATCGCCGTGTTTATGATCAGCTGTTTCTTACACCTGCTAATGATCCATGGTTGGGCTTAGTAAATGAGAATATCTATACAGGAATCAGCAAAGGTTAGACAAAACAGAGCTTCATGACAAATCGAAATATTTGCGATCGCATTCAAAAATTTAATCTGAGCCAGCCGAGAGACCCTAATCTACTCAAAGCAAAATATGCCGCAATGCTTGCAGAGCAAGAAAATCCATTTGTCTTTTTTCGGGCGACTTGCCATCTGTTTTATGAAGACTTAGTAATTAAATCTTGGTTTAAAAAAGCACCATTAGTCTGGATTTGTGGCGATCTGCATATAGAGAACTTTGGTAATTACAAAGCTGATAATCGTCATGTTTATTTTGATGTTAATGACTTTGATGAAGCGATACTTGCGCCATGTACTTGGGAGATTGTGCGTTTGTTGACCAGTATCTTTGTGGCTTCACAAACTTTCTCAGTTGGGAGAGAAGTTGCTGAATCTCTCTGTCAGAATTTTCTCGGTGCCTATACAAAGACGCTCGCGGCAGGGAAATCTGGTTGGATGGGAGAAGATACGGCTCCGAAGGTAATCGAAGACTTATTATCTCGTAAAACTCAAGTCAAGCGCAGAGAGCTACTAGCAGAACGGACAGTTTTGGATAAAGATGGGTTAAGGCGATCGCTAAAGATCGATCACAAAAAAGCCCAGCCAATCTCTGATCAGCAAAGACAGAGAGTGGTAGATTTTATGAAAGTTTTTGCGATACAGCAGGCTAATCCCGAATTTTTTAAGCTAATAGATGTAGCCCAACGAATTGCGGGTAAGGGAAGTTTAGGAATTGAACGTTATGTTTTGCTAGTAGAAGGTAAAGGCTCGCCTGATAATAACTATCTACTCGATCTCAAAAAAGCGATCGCTTCTTCACTAGCGCCTTATAGTATTTGGGAACAACCAAAATGGCAGAGTCACGCCGACCGCATTGTCTCGATTCAAAAGCGATCGCAAGCAATAGCAATCTCTTTTTTGCATTCTATAAACATTGGTGTAGATTCTTACGTTTTAAGAGAACTTCAATCCACTCAAAGTCCAGTTGATCACCTAAAGATCAAAAAATGGGATACTAATTTAGAGCTGTCTGAACAATTAATGCAGTCTTTGGGGCAAGTGGTGGCTTGGTCACATTTACGAAGTAGTGGTCGCCAAGGCTCAGCGATCGCTGATCAACTAATCGATTTTGCTAGCAAATCAAAATGGAAGAGTGAAGTGATTGAGTATGCTAAAGCATATAGTCAGCAGGTAGATCAAGACTGGAAAGAGTTTTGTTTAGGCTAGTCCAAACCAGTTAAGATAAGTCGAAAGTATTGAATTGCCAAAAAAGAGAGAAATCGCTCCACCTAGAGCTAAAAATGGACCAAAGGGAATTGGCTGCTGCTTGCCTAAATTCTTAGCAAGTATTGCGATCGCTCCAACTAGCGTGCCGATCGCTGAAGCAATCAAAATTGTTAGCAAAATGTTTTGCCAACCCAACCACATACCGATCATGGCAGCCAGTTTAGGATCACCGCCGCCCATCGCTTCTTTTTGTAGAAAAAATCTGCCCGAGATTCGCATAATGTCGAGTAGCCAAACTCCTAAGACTGCACCGCCGATACCGAAGATGAGATGCCCTGCTAAGTTTGTGCCACTATTAGCAAACACCAAACTCGCTTGATAGATTAGCCCTAAGACCAAACCCGACTGAGTGAGAGAATTTGGCAAAGTCATCGTATCAATGTCAATCAGGGCAAGAGCTAATAGCCAACTAAGAAATAAGGCATAAAAACATAAAGTCGAGATTGCTATTGAAGTTCCAAAATATGCCGCCACGCACCAAAACAGAAATGCTGTTAAACCCTCGATTGCAGGATAGCGCCATGATACGCGCGTATGGCAATAACGGCACTTGCCTTTGATCAGAAACCAGCCAATCACGGGAATGTTGTCGCGCGGCGCAAGTTGACGCAGACAATGGGGACAACGTGATGGCGGATAGAGAATTGACAATCCCGCTGGAACACGATAGATCACCACGTTTAGGAAGCTGCCAATACAAGCGCCGATCGCGATCGCAAAACATTGTAAGAAGAGAGATTCGATTAATAGCAAAGGATTAGTAGTGAGTATGGCGCTGTCTCAATATAAATTCGGCGATCGCCAAATCTTGTTGAGTGGTAATTTTGAGATTAGTTTCTTCACCGATGACAATCTGTACGGGTAGCCCCATCTTCTCAAATAGAGCCGCGTCATCGGTAACTTCCCAACCTAGTTCGACCGCTTTGAGATGAGCATTTTTAAGTAAATCTGCCTGAAAACCCTGCGGAGTTTGGGCTGCCCAAAGATGATCACGATTTGGCGTATCGATAATAGTCAAACCATTGACAACTTTAATTGTGTCCTTAACAGGCACGGCGGCAATGAAACCCGACATCTTTTGTAATGAGAGATCGCAGCGATCGAATAATTCGGGTGTGGCTAAACACCTCGCTCCATCATGAATTAAGACGCGATCGCATTCAATGGGTAAGGATTGTAAACCATTGAATACTGAAGCCTGACGGGTTGCGCCGCCTTCGATCAAACAAATTGGCTTAGTTGTATTCAGGAGCTTAAAAATTTTCTGAAATTCTGGATAATCGTGAGGCTGTCCCATCACGCCAATCCAAGCGATCGCCTGAGATTCGATCGCCGACTCGAGAGTCCATTGCAAAATTGGCTTGCCAAGCAAACTTAACAGCAACTTATTGCGATCGGCTCCCATGCGTTTGCCACTACCCGCAGCAGGAATTAGTAGATGACAGGTCATAGATTAATCAGCAAGCTGCCACCAACCAAAAGCAGGACCAACAAAGCGAATCGTGATCCAAATCACGACCATTGCCCCAATTCCATACCAAGCAAATTGGGTAGAAACCTCGACAAATTTAGCCGCCTTGTCTTTAGTTAAAAAAGGTATCCAAGAAGCCACAGGCTCAGTACTTCCATAGTCTTTACCTAACATTTCTTTGCGCCGTTTTGATTCACCCATAACTAATACACCTTTAGATTTTTATAAGTTGGTTTTTATTAAGTTGATTTTCGCCAATTAATTTTGCGCGTTAATTTTCGTAAGCGCGCCTTGCCTTGTTTGCCTCAGACCGCAGGGCATCAAGACGCTTTTCGATCAAGGTACGCGATCGCCCTTTCGATGCATCACTCATCATAATTTTGAGCGCACTACCCAAGCTCTTATAAGCCGCAGGCAAAGGATAACCATTCCGCACGGCAAGACGAACTGCCCCTTGATCAGCCTCGATCAAGTTGCGAATATCTTTTTTGCTAGTCCCCTTGCGCCATAGCTGAAAACCTGCCACACCACAAATGCCCAGCGCGAGGACAAATAGTAAACCATTTTGGACCCAAAGCTCACCAACTGCACCACCAAGCCCGATCGCTAAAGCCGCGACTTCCCAGCCATCTTTTGGTACTGCATCATTTTGGATACGCGCGACCTCATGCCAATACAAAAGATTGCGTTGATCTTCAGCCATTCGCTCCCAGCGCACCATATCGACTAAAATCACCACCTCATCACCACCCGCTTCTTCAGAGGCGATCAATGGCGGGCGTACACCGTCAGCATTGAGTACTTTGACCCAAGCCTGTAGCTCTGGGGGTAACAAGTCTTGCAGGCGGCGTATTTCGGTTCTAGCAAAAGTATTTCGGAGAGAGGAAGAGGTAGGAGATGGCATGAATCTTCGTCAAAGTTCAAAACAACTGAAAGATTAAAAAGCTATTTCAAAATTATATGCTTTCTTGGGTTTATATGCTTTCTTGGGTTTAAGTGGCGGAGACGCTAAGCATCCCTACTACTTTCCTATAATAGAGGCTGTATTTCGTGGAGATATCGGTGAAGCGTAATTTTATGCTCTCTTTTTTTAGTCGTGGCCTAGCCGCAGCGATCGCCATCGTGATGCTCGGTAATCTGCCCTTTAATTTGTCGTCTAATTTGCCATCATTTTTACAGCTCTCAGGCGATCTGGCGATCGCCGCTCAGCCCGATCTAATCGCTAAAACCTCTAGCCTCGATCAGTCGCCTGACTCACTGACGGGGAATGTCGTTAAAACTGTTTTAGATAATGGCTTAACGGTATTGACTAAAGAGGTAAATACGGCTCCTGTTGTCAGTGTGCAGGTCTGGTATCGCGTTGGTTCGCAAAACGAAAAGCCGGGAATTACAGGTATCTCGCATCAACTTGAACATCTAATGTTTAAGGGTACTAAAGACCGCCCGATCCAGTTTGGACGCTTATTTAGTGCCTTAGGTAGTAACTCAAATGCTTTTACTAGCTATGACATGACCGCTTACTTTGGAACAACGGGTAGCGATAAGTTGGAGGCGATGCTGAGACTGGAAGCCGATCGCATGGTAAACACAGTTGCGGGTGAAAAAGAACTCAAGAGCGAGCGCACTGTGGTGTTGTCAGAACTCGATGGCGGTAATAATAGCCCTGGAACGCGACTTTATCGCGAGGTGATGTTGGCGGCTTATCCGAATAGCTCCTATGGATGGCCAGTGATTGGCTATCGTCCTGAGGTGGAAAACTATACGGTGCAAGATATTCAAAACTATTACCACACTTTTTATCGTCCTGATAATGCCACGTTGGTAATTGTTGGTAATTTTGAGACAGAAGCCACGCTCAAACAAGTTCGCGAAATCTATGGCGCGATCGCATCGCCACCTAAACCTAAAGTTTTAATTACCCCCGAAGTACAGCAGACCAAGCCTAAACCGCCGCAACCAAAATCGACACAACAACCAATCTTGCTGAAAGAGCCGGGTAGTGTGCCATTTTTGCAGGTAGTTTATCCAAACTTGCCTAATGTCGATGGTGTGGATGTCGCCGCGATCGATGTGATGGATAGCATCCTGACAGCGGGTCGCAGTTCTCGCTTCTATCAAGCTCTAGTTGAGACAGGCTTAGCTAGTGCTGTCAGTGGTGGTTCATCGACCCAGATTGGTACTGGTTGGTATCTAATGAGTGCTACGCCGACCGCAGGTAAGTCTTTAGAAGAGCTTGAACGCCTCTTACTTGCTGAGATTGATAAGTTGCAGACTCAACCAATTACAAAAGAGGAGTTAGAGCGCGCTAAAACCAGTATGCGCGCTAGCTATATTCTTGGCAATCGTGATATTAATTCTCAAGCAATCCAGATTGGCTATAACCAAACTGTTGCCAAAGACTATCGCTATAGCGATCGCTATTTAAACGCAGTCGAAAAAGTGGCGATCGCCGATGTCAAGCGTGTGGCTAAGCAATATCTAGTCCGCGATCGCCGTGTGGTCGGATATTTCCAGCCATCGGTGATTACGGCTCAGTCTGGGACGACTCCTAGTAACGCGCATTCTTCAGAAGCCTTTAAACCTAGTTCTCCTGTTGACCCAGCCGAAGTTGCTAAGTATCTACCCGAGAGCGCTTTGACGGCTAAAGCTGGAGTTCCTGTCGCAGTGCAGCCTGACAAGTTCACGCTTTCCAATGGTCTGAAAGTTTTATTGTTAAGCGATCGCAGTACGCCAACTGTC
>JAYTWB010000207.1:0-2305 GCA_043743655.1 Cyanobacteriota bacterium
TCGATCTGCTACCACAAGATCAGCGCGGATACTTTGGAGGGTGGCGATCGCTTGTCGATAGACCTCGATAGACTTAGAACGCTCACCTCTAGCATTAAGTATTCGACCTGCTTGCCATTGCCAACGATAAAGACTATCTGGCGAATTATTTGCCTGAGCTAACCATTGCGCCTGACTGGTATAGCTCAAGGCTCTATTAAAGTCGCCTTGAATTTCGTATATCTTGCCGATCGCTCCTAACACAAAAGACTCGGCGCGTAAATCGCCGATGCTTTGAGCGATCGCTCTCGCTTGCTCTAGAGATTGCATTTGCAAAGACATCGCAGATTTGTCGTAGAGAGAAGCTAAATTAAGTAAGGCATAAATTTTAGATCGAGATGCTGGGGCGATCGCCAGAGCATCTGAAGCTTGCTGTAGATAAACCGCTAACTTCTGATCTTGATCATCTTGGTTGTCTTGATCATCTTGAATTAGATGCGCTAGATTCAGCACCACTTGAGCCTTGAGCATTGGCTCAGAGTTTGGTTGCAAACCACGAACATATGCATTGCGAGCATTAGCCAGAGCTTGACTACGCAAATTCTGTAATCTTGTTACTTCTGGGCGATTGCCTTCTTCTATCTCTACTTGAATTTGGACTTGATAACGTTGAGCTGATTTGGTCAAGGCATTGCCAAGATTCATCGATCCCTTAGCCAAAGTTTGAGGCTCACTCATCAAACTGATACTTTCTTGGTAGGCGGCGATCGCCTGATCATATTTTCCTAGAGCAAAGTAAGCATTTCCTAAAACACCTTTGACTAACTGCATGTTTTCAGGATTGGCAACTATAGCAACTTTTTGGAGCAATAGAACCGCTTGCTGGTGTTGCCCAAGCGCGATATAGGCTTGGGCTTGATCGATAAATAGTTTAGTTAAGCGATCGCTGTTTTGAGATTGATTTTGAGATTGATAAATAAGAATAGCCTGTTGCCACTGGGCGATCGCCTCCGACATCTTCCCCGTTTGTCGATAAGCAAGCCCTAAATTATTATAAATCAAAGCTTTTTGATCGAGATTATTGGTCAAATCCAACATTTCTAGCCATTTCTTGATAGCTTCATCATATCGATTCATTTGATATAGAGTTTCTGGATTTGACTCTACATTCTTGGTACTATCAGCCACATTGTTATTTGGCAAATAACTCGGCATGTTGTTTGGTAAATTATTTGCCAAAATGCAAACATTGCCATCTAGAAAGAAACTAGATGTTAATGTTACTAAAACGAGGCTTTTACGATACCAACTAGACATTAAATTACTTGTTAGCCAGCTAAGTGAAAACTGAGATCAAAAGCTCAGATTAGAAAATTAGATTATCAGCATTATTGCGGTTGTTACATTAATTTTTTTTTACGGCAAAAGTTAGTAAAAAGTTATAAGTGTTAGTCTTTGTTTTTGAAATTGGGTATAATCTAATTGTAATTATAAGAGTCAGAATTTATATGTTGTCACTGACCTACAAAAACGTCTTCAAAACTTTATCCTTCCTCATGGGAGGGATACTTATTGCTGTCAGCCAACCAGCAATATCGTTGTCAGATGTTCAAGCCCAGTACTCACCTACTGATCGCACCAGACCTCAACGTACTCAAGGAGGAGGTTCACGCGGCTGTGTAAATGCAGAACCAGTATCTTTACAGTTATTAGTTCCTGAAGAAAACAATTCACGCACTGTTAGTTCCCATCCAACTTTGTCGTGGTATATCTCAGCCGTACCCTCAACCCCACTTGAGTTTGCTTTAGTTGAAGAGGGCGTAGCCAAGCCGATTTTAGTTAAAAGGCTGCCTGTCAAGAATGCAGGGCTGATGCAATTTAAGCTGCCTGAAGATGTATCAGGACTGCAAATTGGTAAAGAATATCGCTGGACAGTATCATTGATTTGTAATCCCGAAAGACCATCACAAAGCACTTATGCTCGTGCATGGATCGAAAGATCATCTGTTTCTTCCAGTTTAGATAAAAACCTCGCCAGCAAGTCATCCTACGACAAAGCGCTTGCATACATCAAAGCTGGGATTTGGTACGATGCGATCGCCTCGATTACAGAACCACAACTTAGCGGCTCTGACCTGACTCTAGCTTCCAACCTTTTTAAAGATTTGATGCAACAAGCTGGGATTAAAGAATCTGGGGCAATTAAACTTCTTTAGATGATCGCTATCAAAACCATTAAATCCAGTTGGGGAAAATTACCGCTTAAGCTTCAACGATGGGGCGGTTTTTTTCTGTGTAGTGGCAGTATCTATCTATTAATATTTGG
>JAYTWB010000208.1:0-6514 GCA_043743655.1 Cyanobacteriota bacterium
AGATTATTTAATAAGCGATCTAAAATGCGGTGAATACCAACTGGTTCCAGATATTCAGGCTGTAAGGGGATCGCTCTGCCATATAACTGAGTCAATTTGTTCGCACAATCTTCAGGAAATAAAATTTCACCTTTATGATAAGGATCAATGAAAATCTCGATATCTGGATGCTGCGGACGAATAATAAAGTGTCCAGGAAAGCTAATCCCCTCCATCGGAAAGCCGAGGCGATCGCCAATCACCATATATATAATCGACAACGATAGCGGGATACCTAAGCGTCGATCTAAAACGTCAGTGATAAAGCTATTACGCGGATCGTAATAATCATGATCATTTCCAGAAAAGTTTTGTTCAACAAATAAATATTGATTGATCTCCTGCACCACCTTCAGCGGATAGCGGATATCAGCGATGCGTGGTCGTAAATCATCAACCATGCGATCAAGTATTTCTCGATAATGCCCTAAGTCCATGCGCGGATATTCTTCCCAAGCGATCGCCAAAGCTCCCTCGACTAAATGATCAATCGACAAGTCATGATCTGGACTATGGGCAATCTGCCAAAACTTCTGACGGGCAGGAGAAAGACTTAACACAAAGTATAGACCTGACCACTAAACAAAATTCGGGTAATCCCTTTCTGCACCAGCTTGGGACTGGTAATCTGGATTAAGTCACTGGGAAATTTGATTACCCGTTGATTGTGATGCGAAAATCTTCTGGCGACCCGATGGTTGTCAAATATTGGGATCGTCTTGGAGAGGGCTTCTTCAGGTGGGATTGCGCCGAGGTCTTTAAAATCTTTGAGCGGACGCGTAATAATCTCGGCAATGCGATCAACGACAATATAACAAATCATCGGCAAATCGGCTCGATCTAATGGCAATATCTCAAGGCGATCGCTAGCACTATTACTGCCATGCAAATCTTCAAACATCGTCAAGCTAGATTCAGCATCTTCGTCTAAAAAATCATCTTCATCAAGATCAAGATTGTCCTCATCAACAAGATCGTCTTCATCTAATTCATCGTCATCAACGAGATCGTCTAGCTCATCTTGATCTAGTTCATTTTGATTCAGTTGATTATCGCTATCAACAGCTATGTCAGGCTGATATGCGATCGCCTGTGCGTCTCCGTGATCAAGCTCCTGATCAAAACTATTCTCATCATCAAAAACTATTGCCACATCATCGGGAATCAAAGCAAGTTGATTAACCTGAAAATTGCCAACATCATGACTTGTCCGCGCTCCCCTCTTACCTTTAGCCTGTTTTTGGCTTACCAATAGTCGATATTCTTCAGCAGGAATTAGCTCTTGTAGCAGCCGCAAAACTGTACTCGTACTAATACCAAACTGCTTCGCTAACTGAGTCGTGGCAGCATCAGACTCACGATAGAGGCGAAGAATTTCTTGTTTATCATCTAACGCAAGTTTAACAGCCATTAATTTGAGAGACCCACAAACCGCATCAACGAACCAATCAATATCTTAACGCTTGCGCGTATACGTTAGAGTTTTAATAAGCAACTATATTATTATCCAGCTTTGTTGGGAGAATCTTTTTTTGGTTGAATACTATGGCTTTCACAAATTATAAAAATATTGCTGATATTTTACAAAAATTTGCCTTAACCTATCAAGAATGCGACTTTGTGGAGTGTATTATTCCTAACTTAGATAAATTCTTTCTCGCGCGCCTTAACCTGGTGCTACAAGAAGGAATTGTCTTTAATTCAGAATATGCCATTTGTGAAAATATTATCTCTCCACTGCTGACTGAGATATGGCGTTCTTATACTAAGGATTTGCTGATTTGGAGTCATCAACCTCTAAATTATGATGAAAATCTGTCAGGCACTCCAGACTACATCGTGGCTAAGCGATCGCCAAGAGGCAAAGTCATCCTAGAACAGCCCTATGTGATTTTAGTGGAAGCCAAAAAGGACAATTTTGAAGAAGGTTGGGGACAATGTCTAGCAGAGATGATGGCAGCCCAGAAAATCAATGAGGATTTTAATAAAAAAGTTTTTGGAGTCGTCTCTAATGGCAAATTGTGGGAGTTTGGGCTACTGCAATCAGAGATATTCACTAAAAACATCAAATACTTTGGATTACAAAATATAGAAGAACTGATGGGTGCTTTAAACTTTATATTTGCAGAAAGTGTGACTCAACTCTGACCTCTTCGTGCCATCTATAATAATTCCTAAACCTGATCACTAAAAACAAATTCAAAATACATTTATTTAAAATACATTTAAAACCTTATGAAAGTCAGCCCCTTCACAATTTCACTATTGCTTTTGATTCCCATCACAGCAATAGGTTATTCACTTCCTGAGCCGCAGTTAGTCCAAGCTCAAAATAATTTTGTTCTGTTTGGAGGAGGAAAAGACTCGACTCTAGCTTACACAATCAGGTCTAATCGGGCTAATGCTCGGCTCAATGCGATCAACTTTTTTGCTAGATTACCGAAAAGTAAGGCGATCGCCGAAATCCAAGTTTTTTATCCTGAAGGGTTTGCCAGTGTCTTTAATCCAGAAAATATCAAGATTGTGGATCGCAACAGTCGCAATATCATCGAAGTCAAAGAGGCTATAAGCGATCGCCAAATTCGCGCAGTACGTTTTGTATTTAAAGAACCAATCTCAGCTAATAAATCTCGCGAAATCGAAATTGTTTCACTGGGTGGCAGTAATCCTGCTAACTCAGGTATGTATCGGATCGAGCTGCAAGCGATCGGTACTGAAGCCAATCCACTTTTCCAATACATCGGTCAATGGCTAGTCAACATTAGTTAAGGTTGGTTCAGAAAAGAAAGATTTAAATAATAATTTTTAACAAGTTTAGCAGCAATTTTTGTGGTTAATTTTTGCCGTCTATGAATAACTCAGTCTACATAATCATTCCCGTACATAATCGCAAACAAATCACATTAGACTGCTTAGCGAATTTACAACTCAATGGAGATTTGGATCAGTATCAGGTGGTGGTGATCGATGATGGCTCTAGTGATGGAACTTCTGCCGCCATTCAAGAGCAATACTCTATGGTAAAGATACTCAAGGGTGATGGAAATCTGTGGTGGACGGGTGCAATCGCGATGGGTATGGAATATGCTGATAAACAAGGCGCTGAATGCTTTATTTGGTTAAATGATGATAGTCAGACTGCGACAAACACATTAGACTTATTAGTAGATTTTTTGCAAAGCCATCCTGATTCAATTGTGGGAGCTTCTTGTTATGCATCAGAATCAGGGCTGTTGGTAGAAACTGGGTTTAAAGGAAGGTCAAGAGTTAAAGCTCTAGAAAACGAAGTTATGGATGTTGATGGACTAAGTGGATATTGTGTGGGTATGTCGGCTTCAGTATTTAAGAGAATTGGCGCTCCTGACGCTAAAAAATTCAGGCAATATGCTGGGGATGGCATCTACACTTTACAAGCAACTAGAGCAGGATTTAGGGCTTATATCTTAGGAGCCGCCAAAGTGGTTTTAGTGGAAGAGAAAGACCCTATTCATAACTTTTCTGATTATGTCCAAAAAGCTAAAACTCGCAGCTTAAAATCAATATTTCGGAGAATATTTTGGGATTATAAATCGCCTTATCATTTACCGACTCAGTTCTATTACCATACTTATAAATATGGCGTTTTGATTGGGTGTTCTCTATTCATAGTTAAGTTGTTTTCTTGGTTAGTTCGCTTCTATGTCTAAATCACTGCATATTGTCATGGTTCATAATCGATATCAATATGCTGGTGGAGAAGATGTCTCAACCGATACTGATGTCGAACTATTACGCGAATATGGTCATCGCGTTACTTTGATTGAAGTTCACAATGATATGATCAAAAAATATTCCAAATTTGATAAGTTCAAACTTTTTGCAGAAACAGCTTGGAATTTTCGGGTTTATCGTGAGATGCGATCGCAATTTAAAGAGTTAAGCCCTGATCTCGTCCATGTCCAGAATTTCTTCCCATTATTTTCACCTTCTGTCCATGCGGCGGCGCGATCGCTAAACATTCCGACCATCCAGCATCTCCACAACTTCCGATTAGGCTGTCTAAATGGATATTTGCTTAGAAATGGCAAAATTTGTGAAGCCTGTGTGGGACGAAATCCTTGGCGAGGGATAGTCTATGGGTGTTATCGTGACTCAGCAATCGCCTCTCTAGCAGTCTGGATCATGCTGACGCTCAATCGGTGGCGGCGCACTTGGTGGCAAGACGTTGATGCTTTCATTACACCCAGTAACTTTGCCGCTCAAAAGCTCAAAGAAATTGGCATCAGCAGCGATCGCCTTTATGTGAATCCCAATGTGAATCCCAATGTGATTAATCCTGTAGAAACTTTAGCCTCGACTCAATTTATTACTCCTCAATTTATATTTGTGGGTCGATTATCGATAGAGAAAGGTGTGATTATGCTGCTACAAGCATGGGCAGAATTGAATATGACAGATTGGCAATTAAAGATTGTTGGAGATGGTCCTGAAAAAAACAATTTGCAGAAATTTGTGGATAATGCAGGACTAAAAAATGTGCAGTTTCTGGGATATATGACTCCATCACAAGTAAATGTCATCATCCAATCTGCATCCGCTATTGTCGTGCCATCACAATGGTATGAAACCTTTGGACGTGTGGTTATTGAGGCTTTTGCTTGCGGAAAACCTGTACTCGCTTCTAATTTGGGCGCTTTGTCTGAACTAATTAGTGCAGAACATAATGGTTTCCTCATTCTTTACGATTCCGTCAGTGCATGGACAGAACGTCTACATTGGTGTGGAACACATCTCGAAGAGATGAAAATTATGGGCAATAATGCTTATAAAACTTATCAACAGCTCTATACACGTTCTGCAAATTACCAGCAACTCAGAAAGATTTACGATCGCGTGCTTAGTTAAAACTCAAGATGTTTGATTAACTGAGATTCGATCGCGCTCAATAACTGCTCTTGTGTCCAATTTTGATAGAGATGTGAAGCGATCGCTGCTCCTCCAGCGCCGACACCTTCTTTGACAAAGCCTTGCTCATAGGCTCGCAATTGGGAAAACTTAGAATTGGCAAAACTTAACTGGGTGGCGAGTAATGGCACATCACCGACTGCTAAGGCTAAATCAACTGTATGGGCTGTTGAGTCTTCCGCAACCCATCGAGTTGTCCCGATCGCGATCGCGTCAGGATTCCAGATTAATTTTTGATGGTTGGCGATCGCTCGCGCCATCGCATACACTGCCAGCATCTGCGTTCCACCTGCGAGTAATACACCTGCATGACGACTCGCCGCGATCGCCATGCCTGCAACTGTGATTTGCATCGGATCACCGACTGCGGCGATGATTTCAAAGGGAGTTGCTTGCGGAGATAGATGCTGCAATCCTGTTTGCACAACTTCCCATTTTTGAGCATGGTTACAAGTGGAATGGGAACTATTTACTTTATCTTTTGCATCAATTCCTAATGCAGTAAGCACGGCTAGAGCTGTGGTCGTACCGCCGACTACACATTCACTCAAGATCACATATGCACCTAATTGAGCTAACTTCTCTCCCCAAACTAAGCCTTGCACAAATAGTTGCAGCACAGTTTCAATGGGAAGAGCATGACCTGTACTTAAGCAATTTGCGGGCTTCCCGCCGAGTGAGATCGCGGAAACAGTTGGGGCGATCGCCAAACCTGCGTCAAAAATAAACAGTGGTAACTCTTGGGCGGCGACAACTGCCCGCGAAATCAAGACAGGAGAAGCTCCTGCAACTAACGGTGGCAAGGGGAAGTTAGGATTTGCACCTGTAACCAGAAATTCGGCATCCGCGATCGCCGTATATTTACGATCTTCAGGAGTGGCTCCTGCGGCTGAGATATTTGGGATTAGTCCTGTCTCAGTAAATCCCAACACACAAGCAAATACAGGGCGTTGACCGCGATAGGTTTCTAGCCAAGTTTGAGCTTTTTGATGTTGTGTATAAGTTTTGATCATTTACTTCTGCTGACGACAGCGATCGCTACAATATTTGACTTCATCCCAGCATTTTTCCCATTTCTTGCGCCATGTAAATGGCTTGCCACAAACCGCGCAGTCTTTGCTAGGTAAAAAAGATTTGTTGCCTTTATGAGCCATGGATTATTTTGATGAATTATTTTGAATTAAGGTGACTTTTTGTTCAGCTTTTTCGAGATATTCGCGGCAATATTGCGATCGCTTCATACCTTCTTCATAGAGTACTAACATTTCGTCTAGCGCCGCTTCACCATCATCGAGAATTTCGACAATTTGTTCTAATCGTTGCATTTGTTCTTCAAAAGATAGATTATTTAAGTCGGTCATATACTTTATTGATTTGGGCTTGATTGACTTTGGCTTTCTCGATTTTGACTTCGGCAATTTCTGATTGCCGCACGATTTCTACTTTATCAAATGCGGTCAGAGATTCATCGTTGCGGATGAAGCGATCGCCTTCGTTTACTTTTAAGAGTGCAAAGCCTCGCTGTAACGGT